>NZ_JBIWBA010000017.1:0-88279 GCF_044760715.1 Lysinibacillus sp. NPDC098008 | reverse complement strand
GCGTTCGTCCTGAGCCAGGATCAAACTCTCCATAAAAAGAAATTTGATTTGCTCAAATTGTTTTGCTGGCATCTCATCTTCATTCGATGTCCAAAATTATTTCGTTCACTTACTAAAGTAAGCTACTAAAATTTATTGATTACGTTTTGCTTGTTCAGTTTTCAAGGTTCATAGTGCTATTTTCTTTAGCGATTGTTTTAAATTATAAAATAGTCATTTTAGTTTGTCAATAACTTTTCATTCTTTTTTTGTGTGTTTCGCAACAACGTTTATTACTATACACCTATCACACTATAAAGTGCAAGCATTTATTGAAAGAAAAAATATTCAGATTTTAATTCTAGCTATAAAAATGAATTTCTTCCTATTAAATGTCGCAATAAATATTCTGTTTATCAAACTAAATCAATTCTTGCTACTAAAATCTTCAATCTATCTACTTTCATCCAGCTTCCGATACGACTATGTTAAATCCTCAAAAAAGCTATTCAAACGATTGCTCACTTGAATAGCTTTTATATACTACGATTTAATGTGTTGCTGTTGCAAGATATAATAAGAAAATTAAACCAAATACATACATGATTGGATGAACATCTTTTGCACGGCCTTTAACAACCATTGTTAATGGGTAAAATACAAAACCGATTGCGACACCAGTTGCGATTGAAAATGTTAATGGCATCATTAGCATCGTGAAGAATGCGGGTACAGCCACCTCAAATTTCTCCCAATCAATTTTACCTAGTGAGGCAACCATTAATACACCTACAACAATTAATGCTGGAGCTGTTACTGCTGATGTAACGACACTTAATAACGGTAAAAAGAATAAAGATAATAAGAACAATATACCTGTTACAATTGAAGCAAAGCCTGTACGAGCTCCAGCTGCTACACCTGATGAAGACTCCACAAATGAAGTAATTGTTGATGTACCAAAAATAGAACCTACGATTGTTGCAATTGAATCGGAAATCAATGCTCTCCCTGCACGCGGTAATTTATTATCTTTTACAAAGCCTGCTTGGTTCGCTACAGCCATTAATGTACCTGCGTTATCAAAGAAATCAACAAATAAGAACGTTAAAATAACTGATAGCATTGATAGCGTGTAAAATTCTGCATCACCAAATGCCGAGAATAGTGCGCCAAATGTTGGCTCAATTGAAGGTGGTACGGCAAAAACCTTCTCTGGTAAATCAACTAAACCAAAAATCATACCTGCTATTGCCGTGATTGCCATCCCTAAAAATACACCAGCTTTTACACCACGAACTAAGAAAATAACTGTAATAATAATACCGAAAATTGCTAATAACACTTCTGGGTCTGTTAAATTACCAACCCCTACAAATGTTGCTGGATTTGCGATAACAATACCTGCATTTTTTAAACCAATAAATGCGATAAATAAACCAATACCCGCACCAACAGCTAATTTTAACTCCATTGGAATAGCGTTAATTAATTTTTCACGTAATCCTGTTAACGTTAAGATGAGGAAAAACACACCTGATACAAAAACTGCAGCTAACGCATGTTGCCATGGGCTACCATTCGTTAAAACAACCGTATAAGCGAAAAATGCATTTAAACCAAGCCCTGGGGCTAACGCTAATGGATATTTCGCCAATATTCCCATAATAAACGAACCGATTGCTGCTGCAACTGCTGTCGCTACGAATACAGCCCCATAGTTCATGCGAAGTGCCTCTGGTAAATCTGCAACATTTGCCAGCGTTAATGTTAATGGGTTAACGACAAGGATATAAGCCATTGCTAAAAATGTTGTGAATCCCCCAAGAATCTCTCTTCGATAATTCGTTCCAAGTTTATCAAACTCGAAATACTTTTTCATTGTGAATTGTTCCTCCGTGTAATCGTCTATAGAAAAGCAATAAAAAAAGACATGCCCCCAATTGACATGCCTACGACTAAAGTATTATGTATAGTACAATACAAATTCACTTACATCGTAGTCAAATCATTTACGGTGATTTGGTAGAAACTTGCGAGCCTATTCCCGCTACTATACGACGACTTTATTTAATTTACATTCAATAATATATCACCTCATTTTTTACTTTTCAACTCATTTCCGAACATTTTTTTATTTTAACAACACAAAGTTCGTAAAAAATCATTTTTATCCAAAGAAAAACGCCACCTCTTCAGTAGCATTTTTAAATCTCCATCCATTATTTAGTACAACTTTCTCACTACATCTTACCCTTTAACTTGTTGCTAAATTCAAATACGTATTATCAAAGCGAGCTTCCTTTAAATCTTTAAAATGAATTAAAAACTCCAAATAGCCAGCATCCCACCAGCACATATTTACTTCATCTAACGATGATAAAGAAAATAGCACTTGCCACTTTTTCGCAGCCTGCTTATGCTGCTCTTCTTGTGCCTTATATTGCTTTAAAAGAGGTAATACCTTCTTTTCAAGATGATTCGCATATTGTATACGACCATCTATTATGGCGTCCTCCATATCTTGTAGCACGCGTTCAGGTGTTTTATACGTATTAAATAGTAGCTCTTCCATGTTATTTCGGCATAAATAAGCATCGAGCTGTGTATCTCCAGCCCATGTTTGCAGGTTTCCGCCAAGCGTATCACTAACGTCACATACTTCCATATACACATCCTCATGCTCCTCTAACAGCACATCTAAATCCTCTCCCAAATCAGGCAATGATAAATGCGGCTGCCATGTTATACGGTGTGCAATAAAATCACGCTCATCTGCATTCACTTCTTCTATTCCTTCAGGTATATTTGCTAAAGCAAGCTCTGTTAAATCTCCATTATAATAAATAACCTGATGATCGATATGATAAGCTGGCTCATCTATACCTAAAAAGAAATATAGCATCCCCGTTGTTGGCCAATGCTCTGAAGGTAAAAATGGCAATTCACTTAGATTAATTTGTGTAAGAAAAGTATAGGCCTCCCCATCTTCAGTACATGGCCACTCAATAGATGATGGTAAATCAGGACGTCCAGCTATACGGCTATTGCCAATCTGCTGATAATTTTCCTTCTCTGTAATGGTAAACTGTAGGGAAACTTGAGCATGCTCCATTAATAATGATGCCAGTTCCTTCTCCCCTACCAATCCGAACTTCTTCAATATATCTACAATCGCTTGTTTACGCCAGCCTTCTCGCATCATTACCACTCCTTTTCATCCTGTAAAAACCCGATTGGTGAACCTTCAATCAGTGGAGATCAGGAAAATACCACTGATTGAAGGTTCACTTTATGTTAACGCTTTTTATATAATTTCAGTTTAACATATATGCTAAAATCAAATGAAAGGAGGCGTGGACAATGAAAGAAATTGCAGAATGTTTCAATCTACTATTTGAGGATATACAGGAAATTGCCTACGAATCATTGCCACCTATGTATGATGATACAGGGCAATGTTTTTTCAAAGGTACAGCTTATTTTGTTGCCTATACAGTATATGGTGCGAGAATTGAAATTGCCGAACAGGAGAGCCGCTTTCTTCAAATCAAGGAGCTATTCAACATTGATCTGCCTTTACATGAAAATAAAACGCTTTATGTAAGGAGTTGAACTGTATGAGTATCGTACAAATTAAAATCGACCACGATAAAAATATCGTAAAATATATTACCCTTATTCGAAAATTTAACCGTGAACTGTCGATTAACACTATTAAAAGTAATATTGAAAACAAATATTATATTATCAGTCATAATTTGTATGCCTATGATGTTGTAGATGATTTGCTTGGAATTGACCATACCGCCCGCTTTAGACAGCTCTTAACAGACTTAATGGCTGAAGGTGCAAACCTGCATATATATTGTGATGAAGAACAATGTACATTAGAATATTTAGATAACAGAATAACAGTCATGCATGAAATTGAAAAAGAGATGCAATTGGAAATGGATAGGGCTTTAGCGGAAGAATAAAAGGCTATAGAGTAATATTGCTTATCTATAGCCTTTCCATCAACTATTCATTTTGCCAAGGGTTGCCTTGATCACTATTCAGCCATGAAAGAAAATGATCTGTTATATCACTTGCCTCTGGAACGCCATAGCTATCACTGACTAATTGAAAGTTAGCTGCACCCTGCTCAGCCTTCATTAAAAGATGATAGCCACCATTGTCATTCCCAATCGAAACATAGCCAGGGGCATAATCTTGCACTTCATATGTTTTATTCATCTCGATTAACCCCTCTGTTGAATACAATGTTGCTAAATTGCCAAGCATACCATTTGATACACATAAAAACTCCTTATATACGCTTGGTAGCACAATCTGCAACTCTTGTTCAACCTGTTGAATATCCTCAGTTGTTGCTGGCTCATATAGCTCCAAAACCCATTCCCTACACTGAAAATCTGCCCTATCCATCAATTTCCACAAGTTCTCCTCACCATATCTATTCACCTCTTACTTAAAAATAAAAAAACTTGTAACGAAATGCAAACTTTTATGACTTATCATTATAGAGGGTGGTGAAGAACGTGGAATTTAATGAAATATATCAAGAATACGGAACGCTTGTTTATCGGTTTTTAATGAGCTTGACGCAGCATGAACAATTAGCCGAGGAGCTGACTCAGGAAACCTTTTATCAGGCAATCAAGTCTGCGGATAAATTTAAAGGCAATTCAAAAGTGTCCACTTGGCTTTGTCAAATCGCCAAGCATTTATGGTTTCAAGAATTAGCAAAGAGAAAGCGTCAAGAGGGACAAAGCGAATTACTTGATGACCATGATGATCCTTCACCTACGCCTGACCAAATTTTATTTTCCTCTGAGAATAAGGTTGAGTTATTCCGTCTTATTCACAAGCTAAGCGAAACAAACAAAGAGGTTATGCTATTGAGAATAAATGGAGATTTTTCTTTCAAAGAAATTGGCGAGGTCTTTGGCAAATCAGAAAATTGGGCACGTGTCACCTTCTATCGAGCTAAACAGAAAATTATAGAGAGGATGAGTACCTATGAATCATGATATTATCAAAGATTTGATTCCAAGCTATATCGATGGGATGACAAGTGAAGAAAGTAATCGTTTAATTGAGGAACATGTAGCGAATTGCCCTGCCTGCAAAAAATATCTGGAGGATATGAAAAAAACATTAGCTATTAATACTGTAGAAGAAACAAAAAAAGTAGATATTCTCAAAAAGGTAAAAAAATCGAACCGAAAAAAAGTAATTTATAGCATCCTATCAACACTCGGTATTATAACCCTTATACTGGGTGGTCTATATTGGTATTATGGGCGTATGTGGACTACTTCGTCAGATGATATAACGCAATCCATTCAACAGATTGATAGTACTGTGGAGATCACTTATACACCTAAAAAGAAAAATCAAGTGCTGCTGTACACTGATATTTCTTCTCAAAATCAGCTTACTTATATTATCTATGCAACGAGAAAAACACCCTTTGATCCCCCACTTCCAGAAAAGCTAACATTTTCAATAGAATTTTTAGACGCTGATACAATCTATCTACCAGATGGACAAACCCAGCATATTATGGATGATGATGTAATCGAAATCCAATTCGCTGATAAAATGGAGCGAATTAATTTAAAGGAACTTTATAACCAAACATACTAAAAACCAAAGGGGATGCCTGACACATCCCCCTTTGTACACAATTCTTCTACTTCACTGTACGACTTTGTAGCACTTGGATTCTTTTTGCTAATTTCTGCTTCCATTCATCTGCAAGTGCTTCAACCTCTAAAATACGCTGCATTGCGTCTGCATTTTTATTTTGAAAATACACTTCATTGCAATGCAAGACCGAAATACGAGCAGGGTCTTGTTCAAGGAGCTCAATTGGTGAATCTGCATAAATTGTCCCTTCCTCTAACACACGTGCAAGGAAGCCCGTATAGCCTGTTTCAATTAAACGCTTCATCAAGGTACTTGCCTCGGTATATTTATCAATGGTGCTACATGGCACACGTCCCTGTGTAATTTGAATAACTGTATCACCAATTTTATAAATATCGCCAATACAAACATTCGCTTCTGTCATATTTGTGACAGTTAAGTTCTCACCAAACGCCGCTACTGGCAATGGTTTCCCAAGCTCCTGCTCCCACTGTAGGTAATGCTCTACTGGGTATAAACAAACAGCACGATCAGGGCCACCATGATGCTTTTTATCTGCAACATCATCTCCCTTAAAGCCTTGAGCGGCTAAATAAACTTCAGGTACAGCTTGCTTTTTAATGCCTGTTATTACTGAGCGCCCATTGCCGTAATGTAGCTCCTGCGGCATACCAACAGCAAGCGTATGAATTGTTGCTTGATTTTTTTCCATATGTATCCCCCTCATATAAGCCTTGTAGCTTGCATTTAGTTTACTATATTTCGCACTTGGCGAGCCATTTTTTATACAATAAATCATGCTATACTGTGAAAAAATATGGTACTCATCATAAGTAAATTTGCATACAATTATCACCATATCATTAAATTAAACGAGCTTAAATCCTATAATTTTATATATTATAAACAGGAGGGGTTCACAGTGAAATATGTTATATCTATTATTTCTTGAAATACACCATAATGATGAGCTTTATTTAGCGATACTAAATAAACAGCTTTCTTTATTTTTAGGAAAAATAAACGAACCCTATATTCTTTGCGGCTTATCGCTGGGATGCTTATTAGTAACACCTTGTACTTTAATATCGCACAGTTCACTAACACGAATGCCTGTATCGAATAAAATGATTAGAATCAACTTGTCACGGACGTTTGAATACGTATACTCCTTTACATCACGTAAAATCCGTTTCACTTCTTCGTCATTAAAAGTATGCATGACTTTGCGTTCCTCTTTTAAGTTCTTAATCCTCCTCATTGGATTGTCCATTTCATCAAGAAACTCCTCTGCTACTAGATCATTAAAAAACACCCTTAGCGTGGCTATACTCCCGTTAATTGTAATTGCCTTCTCTTTACCTAACTCCTGACAAAAACGAATGTATCACTTAATATGAATAGTTTTAACACCTTCAATTTCAGTGATGTTAAACTGTTCTTCCATGTAGTCTTTCCAGCGGTTTAAACGATAGCTACAAAGTGCAATATATTCTTTCTTCCGTTCCTGAACCTGTTGACTCAATTCAAAATCATCTATCTGTTCCGTAATTTTTACCAATAAAAAAACTCCCCTCTATTTTAGTCGCTGAAACTAAATAGAAGAGAGTTTAAATTTACATATAAATAGTTGTACGTTAGCAGTGATTTCACTAACTAAGAACACACGATAAACATTGATACATCAACATTTAAAGCGTATCAACAACCTTGTATTTCACAAGGTCTATTCCCACTCAATCGTTGCAGGGGGCTTAGATGTAATATCGTACAGCACACGGTTGACGTGTTTTACTTCGTTGACTAGGCGTACAGAGATTTTTTCTAGTACATCCCAAGGAATACGTGCCCAGTCAGAAGTCATGCCGTCGATAGATGTTACGGCACGGATACCGATTGCATAGTCATACGTACGAGCATCGCCCATTACGCCTACTGAACGGATATCAGGTAATACCGTGAAGTATTGCCAAATGTCGCGATCAAGACCAGCCTTAGCGATTTCCTCACGTAAAATATAGTCTGATTCGCGTACAATTTCTAGCTTTTCTTCTGTTACCTCACCAAGCACACGGATACCTAATCCTGGACCTGGGAATGGTTGACGCCAAACGATTTTCTCGTCAAGACCAAGCTCTAAGCCTAACGCACGAACTTCATCTTTGAATAATGTTTTTAGTGGCTCGATTAACTGGAATTGCATATCTTCTGGCAGACCACCAACATTATGGTGTGATTTAATTGTTTGTGCAGTCGATGTACCAGACTCAATAATATCTGTGTACAGTGTACCTTGTGCTAAGAAATCCATGCCTTCAAGCTTCGCTGCTTCTTCATCGAACACATAAATAAATTCATTACCAATGATTTTACGCTTTTGCTCTGGGTCAGATACGCCAGCAAGTTTGTCCATAAAACGTTTACGAGCATCGATTTTGATTAAATTCATATCAAAGTCCTCTGTGAATGTTTTCATAACTTGCTCTACTTCGCCTTTACGGTTTAAGTTATGGTCAACAAACATACATGTTAGTTGGTCACCAATTGCTTTATGGATTAATACGGCTACAACTGATGAGTCTACACCACCAGAAAGGGCGCATAATACTTTTTTATCGCCCACTGTTTCACGGATTTTCGCGATTTCAAGCTCAATAAAGTTTGCCATTGACCAATCGCCTTTTGCTTCACAGATGTCGAATACGAATTGACGTAATAAGTCATTACCATAAACAGAGTGACGTACTTCTGGATGGAACTGTACGGCATATAGTTTACGCTCTACGTTTGCCATTGCAGCAATCGAACAAGATGCACTAGTTGCGATAACTTCAAATCCGGCTGGGACTTCTGTTACATGGTCACCATGACTCATCCAAACAATTTGTTCAGTTGGTAGCTCACCAAATAATTTATTGGAAGTTGTTACTTGAATTTCAGCTTTACCGTATTCACGCGTTTCAGCACCTTCAACTTTCCCGCCATTTGTATGTGCCATTAATTGCATACCATAGCAAATACCTAAAATTGGTAAATCTAGTTCAAAGATAGCTGGATCAATATGGAAAGCATTTTCATCATAAACAGAGTTTGGACCACCTGAAAAAATAATACCAACTGCATTCATTTCTTTAATTTCTTCTGCTGTTACTGTATGTGGATGCAGTTCACTGAAAACACCAAATTCACGGATACGACGCGTAATTAATTGGTTAAATTGGCTACCAAAGTCCAGTACAACGATTTTTTCTTGCTCTTTTAATAAAGGGCTAGCTGACAAGATTTCCACCTCTTCTACTATTTTTAAAGGATATGTTCATCTGTTCAAAGAAAAACGCGAAGAAAGTACACAACTCTCTACGCGCTCATAAGTTCATAATTATTATAAAGGTGAATGCGCAGCAAAGATATATCTGTTTAAGATACACTCCTTGCAATGAAGATGGTGGTATTTTGATCTAGAACTTTAGGCAAAGAGCCTCTTTTCACCTAAACAAAACATCCACCCTCATAGAGAAATCATTTATGGTGATTTCGTAGAAACATCCGAACCCTATTATCGAACTTATATGAAAGCAATCCTTGCATTTTATTTTTTTCATTTTACTCTTTGTTTCAGTTAAAATCAACTGATTGTGCGATTGATTAAATATTCCCAACTTTCTTTCAGCTCTACAAAATCAACCTTTTGTGCCTCATTTCCGTAAACATGTTGTTCATATACAGCTGTAAGCTTTTGCATTTCATCTGTTTCTAATGCAGTATCCACCCTTTCTGCAAATGCACGTAATGTTTCTCCATCTTTTCTGCGTAAATCAATGCGAGCTAGCTGCTTTAATAAAACATGATAAGAAGAGTCAAACGTAGACCAATCCGCTGCCTTTTTACGGTATGCACGTACATGCATTTTCGGAATCCATTTTTTGCGCTGGAAGAATAACGTAACGGCTGCGACAACTAGTAAAATCATTAGCCCAATCCATACATATGTTAGCTTTTTCAGCCATGTCCATACAGCATTGAAGCTAAACGTTGAACGATTTTGTGCTTGCTGAGCCTCCTGCTGTTGCTGTGGCTGCTCTCGTTGTTGTTCAGGCTCAATAATCTCATCCTGTTCAGGTGTATCTAATTGTAAATCATAATCAATATTCACATTTCCCGTGAAGCCGATTGTAGGCTCAAATTCCATCCAGCCTGCTCCAGGTACATATGCCTCTACCCATGAATGGGCATTGTCATTTGTCACCTGATATTCACGCATACCATCTGACATTGGTCCTGCTTGCCCTGATGCAAAGCCCTTCACCCAGCGAGCTGGTATACCTACTGAACGCAAAAGCACAACCATAGAAGTTGAGAAATTATCACAATACCCTACTTTTGTGTCAAATAAAAATTGATCGACATAATCCTGATCTTCAGCAGGAATGGCTGCTTCTGTTTTATCATATCTAAAGCCACTTGTTTTAAAATAATTTTCTACAGCCTTAATTTGATCGTATACAGTAGGTTCATCTTGTACAATATCAATCGCCAAATCTCTTACGCGTATTGGCAGTCTATCTGGCAATTGTAAAAAACGATCAAAAGATGTATCCAATGTTTCAAGTGTAGAAGGATAGGATAATTGAAGCTGCTCCATACTATAGACAGGCTCACTATAGGATAATGAATAATTTGCTAGTGTTGTTGATTCACCGCTATCCTGCTTAATCATCATTTTTTCGGTCTGCTCATTCTGAATAAATAAAGCAAAATCTTGAGCTGACACACTAATTAAACCATATGTTTGAATTACAAACGGCATTGGTACAGCCATTTCTAGCTGAGCCTGACGCTCATCCTCAGACAATCCTACTTGTAAAGATGTTCTAATTGGCATGCCTGACTCGTATGCTACTTCATTCGCGTCTTCTTCTGACACAATCCAGCCCTTTGTTGTATACGTATCCTTTGTTTCAATACGCCAATAATGCCGATCACGAGAAGTAGCAGTGAAAACTAATGTATCATCTCCCTGAAACGGTCCGCCTAACTGACTATCATCCTCACCATAGCCAACCTTTTTTTGACCTATACCACTTCCATCTTGACCTGTAACGCTTTTGATAAATGGTACTGGGTCTGCCCAAGTCGGCCCTGTTTTTGGTAAAAAGAATGCCACTGTACTTACAAGCAGAACAGATACAAGCATTGGAATAATAACCTTCCATTTGTCCACAATATTATTTGTTGCATCCGCCTGTAGCCATAACCGTTTCACAAATAGCATACCTGTCATCATTAAGCCCAATACAACAACCTTTACAATAGCCCCTTTGCCATCGTAATCACTAAACGTATCTAATGTGGCAATAAAGAATACCGTCATTGCGAAAAAATAAAATATATTTTTTTTCACTGAAACCCAATGATGAATTAAATAAATTAACATCCAAATAAGAACAAGGAACAACACAGTTCTAAAGGCATCTGATACTTGTCCAAAATCACCCGATAAAATGGTTGTCATATTCCATTTCCATTCAGCGAGTAAAAACGGTAGTGTCTTGCTTGATAATACAGGGCTATCATTATAAATATAAGCGATAAACCAAGTAATATAGCCAAGCTTCACTAATCCTGATAATAGTGGATGCACACGCAATAAGCTTAGCGCTAACGATAAACCAATAAAGACAAGGAAAAATTGAAATCCTCCAGTATTCGTTAGTTGCATAATTGGAACAAGCCATTCACGCAAAATAAAAAATATAATAATATAAGCAACAGCTAATTCTAAAAATTCCGCTACAGATTGTTTCACGGCTTCATCACCTCCGTGAATAGATGATAAAAGTCTGCTGGGTTTACATAAATAATTGTCATATGTTTATAACGCGTCATAAGCTCTGATTGTACAGGTGGCTCTTTTGCCACTACAAAGCAAATACAGCTTTTCACTATATTTGCAAGAGTATGTAGTAATTCATCTGATACATCGCTTGTTACATAAAACAATGTGGCAACTTGCTTAAAGGCTTGTTGGTCATGGAAACGAAATTTTACATGCTCTGTAGGTTTAATGGCTGCTAAATGATGCATAACCTGCTCTAACTGCTTATGTCCTTGAATAACGGGAAAGACTTTTGTTGTTTTTCCTGCTGCAATAAAGGATATATCTCCACGCTCTTGTACAATCATTTGTAGCATGGATGCGGCTAGCTCAATTTTTTCTTCAAACAGCGGTGAGCTTTTGGCATCAAGCACAAGCATTAGCTCAGAAGATTGCCGATCCTCAAACTCTTTTGATTGCAAGGTTTGCGTTTTTGCAAAGGACTTCCAATGTATCCATGAGAAACGATCACCTGGTACATACTCACGTAAGCCGACAGCCATTGATGTATCCTTCACAATCGAATAAGGTGATAGCATTGTACCAACATCATATTTTGTTTGAAGGGGAGCATATTTCATCTCTCGTATTCTTGGATAAACTAAAATTGTTTGTTCCTTTTCTGCAATGATAAGCTTTTTAGCCCAGCCAAAAAAGTCATAGAAAATAATTGTAACACCTAAATAGCGATGCTCGCCGCGGGGCATATTATCCAATTCATAATGCCAGCTAAATCTTTTTCGAAAGCCAACAAATTTCACCGCATTTACACTTTGCTTTTTAGCTTGTACAAGCCCTTCGCTATCTACTTGTTCCTCCATCATCATATAAGCAAAAGGGAAGCGTGTTTTTCTTTCTACCGTAATCATCACTTTTGCTGATTGTCCTCGCTCCACATGTGCAGGTTCAATTTTTCGCTCTACTAGTAAAATATGTTCCTTCACAATAAAAAACAATAGCGCATACACTAAAAATGGACTTACTGTAAAAAATACAAACCAGCTAACAAATCCACCTTGAAACATAGCATAGGAGAACGTTAATACCATTAATAACAGAACTAATAGGAAATGTTTTGTTTTATCAAGGAACACTTTCCATTGCTTCATTGTTCTGCAAACCTTTTTGTTGGTACTGGCGTTTGAGTAATAATACGCTCAAGAATTTCATCTGCTGTTACATTATCATAACGTGCATCTGGCTTTAACACTAAGCGATGGCTAAAGACAAATGGCACGAGGTATTGAACATCATCAGGTGTTACATAGCTGCGCCCTTTCAAAAATGCATAAGCTTGAGATGCTTTCATTAGTGCCAGTGTTGCCCTTGGACTTACCCCTAAATGGATATAATTATTTTCCCTTGTCTGGTTTGCAAGCTCCACCATATAGTTTTTAACTGAATCTTCCACATAAACACCTTGTACAAGGTCCTGTAATTCATTTAATTGAGCAACAGATAGCACAGCCTTAATATTTTCAATAGGCTTACTATTTTCAGCTCTACGCAAAATTTCTACTTCTTGCCCTCTAGTTGGATAGCCCATCTTTATTTTCAGCAAAAACCGATCAAGCTGTGCTTCTGGCAATGGATATGTCCCTTCATGTTCAATCGGATTTTGTGTAGCCATTACAAAAAATGGCTGATGTATTGCAAGAGTATTCCCATCAATCGTCACAGAGGACTCTTCCATAGCCTCCAGTAATGCGGACTGTGTTTTAGGAGAGGTACGATTAATTTCATCCGCTAATACAACGTCACCCATAATCGGACCTGGGCGAAATTCAAATTCCATTGTTTTTGGATTGTAAATCGAAATACCTACAACATCAGATGGCAATAAATCTGGTGTAAATTGAATACGTTTAAATTGAGCATCAAAAGATTTTGCAAGGGAGCGTACCATCATTGTTTTTCCAACACCAGGTACATCCTCTAGTAGCACATGCCCTCTTGCTAACAAAGCAACAATGCTAAGCTCAGCTACCTCTCTTTTGCCAATAATCACTTTTTCAATATTTTCCAAAACAGCTTTTAACTGTGAATTCATAAGTCAAAATAACCTCCCATTTCTATAGAAAAATTATGTGAATTGCTCGATAACTTATCATAAGCATATCGAAATCTACTGTGTAACACAATTATCTGAAACCGCTATAAATAATTTAGTCTACTAAAGAGGAGCTGTTAGGAAAGAATAAATCTTCCTGACAGCCCCTCATTATTATATAACGTTATTATTCTTTAGGATGTTACGAAATTAATGTTTTTAATCCTATTTTTTCTAATAAAAATTGGAGGGCTAGGAGAAGTTAGTTGCTGCTTAACTTCTCTTAGCCTTTGTTATTTAGATGGACGAACGGTAACTATGGAGTCGCTTCTTTTGTTTGCTTATACGACTTAATTTTAATGCAGTTTCATTTAGCTCATGACGAATTTGCAAATTGCTATCGCTTTCCATATGTGTTACTGGTATCGAACGAGGTTGTCGTTGTTGCTTTGACACACTATTAGCATTAGTCTTTTTAACTTTATTTTTTTGCAAGTTGTTTTTAAATGGCTGCTGTTGATTTTGCCCAAAATTATGGCTAATATCCCCTGCATGTAAATATTGATTTTCCTGCCGAAAAACACTACTTGTCGTTTCATTTACTCTAGAAGTCCTCATAAAAAGTTACCCTCCCTTACATTTTATCTCTTTTGTAGGTATTTATATCGACATTTTACGCTAGATATTAACACTTTAGAACTATAATATAAAAAAGAGTTGGCAAAGGTGCTTTCGCCTTTACCAACTCTTTCCTTTTAAATATTATTTCCAAAAATCATCAAATATTGTAATTGGCAAATGGCGTTTATGCTGTGAACGCAAATAATAGCCCTCTAATGTTTTGCGAGCTGCCTCTGGAATTTCTTTTCCCTCTAAATAATCATCAATTTGATCGTACGACACACCAAGCGCTACCTCATCTGGCAACGCTGGACGATTTTCTTCTAAATCCGCAGTTGGTATTTTCGTATAAAGGTGCTTTGGACATTGAAGTTCCGCTAATAATTGCTTACCTTGTCGTTTATTTAAACGAAAGATTGGCACTAAGTCTGCGCCACCATCACCAAATTTTGTATAAAAGCCTGTAACAGCCTCCGCGGCATGATCAGTTCCTAATACAACTGCCCCATTCATGGCAGCAATTGAATATTGCACCTTCATACGCTCACGTGCTTTTTCATTCCCTTTGACAAAATCATTTAGCTCAACACCTGCATTTACTAAAGCTTCAACGCTTGCATCAACAGCATTTTTAATATTCACTGTATAGACTTTCGTTGGCTTTATATAATCAATGGCATCTTGGCAATCCTGTTCATCCGCCTGTACACCATATGGTAAACGAACAGCCCAAAATGAATACTTTGCTTCACCCACTTCTGCATTTAGCTCATCAACGGCAAGCTGTGCTAGCTTCCCTGTTAATGTTGAATCTTGACCGCCAGAAATACCAAGAACAAAGCCCTTTACAAAGCTATATCGCTTTGCATATTCCTTTAAAAAATCAATGGATTTTCGTATTTCCTGCTGTACATCTATTGTCGGTAATACATGTAATTCCTTAATAATTTGTTGCTGTAAGGTCATTGTTCTTATCTCTCCCTTTTACATTCGATTCACCATATTGTGCACTTCTTCAATATTACGCATTTTATTATCCCAGCATTTTTGGCTTAAATCGACTGGATATTCCTCTGGGTTCATTGCACGTTTATATTCATCCCATAGCAATTCTAAATTCTCTGCAGCATAATCACGCATTTGCACTAAGGTTGGATTTTGATAGTTGATTGCTCCATTTTTAATGACATGCTGATGTAAATTTTTTGCTTCGAAATTTGTGACAAACTTTGATACAAATGTATGGACTGGATGGAACATTTTAATGCGTTCCTCCGCCTGAGGGTTTTCATCGTGCATTGTAATATAGTCGCCCTCTGCCTTGCCATTCTTTTTATGAATAATACGATAAACATTTTTTAAGCCCGGTGTTGATACCTTTTCAGCATTTGCTGAGATTTTAATTGTATCCTCTAGCTGACCTTCACTGTTTTCGATAGCTACCATTTTATAAACAGCACCTAAAGCAGGCTGGTCATAGGCTGTAATCAACTTTGTACCAATCCCCCAAATATCAACTTTGGCACCTTGCGCTTTTAAATTTAAAATCGTGTATTCATCTAAGTCATTTGAAACAATAATTTTAGCATCATGGAAGCCTGCATCATCCAGCATACGGCGCGCTTCTTTTGATAGAAAGGCAATATCTCCACTATCTAAACGAATACCGATAAAATTAATTTTATCACCTAGCTCTTGTGCTACTTTGATAGCAGTTGGCACACCTGATTTCAGCGTATTATACGTGTCAACAAGAAAGACGCAATCTTGATGACGTTTAGCATAGGCATGGAATGCATCATAATCATTTTTATAAGCCTGTACTAATGCATGTGCATGTGTACCAGATACCGGAATGTTAAATAGCTTGCCTGCTCGAACATTGCTAGTGGAGGAAAAGCCACCAATAAATGCAGCACGTGTTCCCCAAATAGCAGCATCCATTTCATGTGCACGTCGCGTACCAAATTCCATAGCTACTTCGTTTTTAATAATTTGCTTAATACGGCTAGCCTTTGTGGCAATTAATGTTTGGTAATTCACAATGTTTAGCAGTGCTGTTTCAATAAGCTGTGCCTCTACTAATGGTGCTTCGATACGCACAATTGGCTCATTCGCAAAAACAAGCTCACCTTCCACCATGGAATACATGTCCCCTGTAAATCGAATATTTTGCAAATAATCAAGAAAGTCCTCTTGATAGCCTACTTCCTCACGTAAATATGCAATATCTGATTCACTAAAGCGGAAATCACGCAAGTAGTCCAACATTCTCTCTAGCCCAGCAAATATGGCATAGCCATTGCCAAACGGTAATTTCCTAAAATATAATTCAAAAACAGCATTTTTATTATGTATGCCGTCAGCCCAATAGGATTCTGCCATATTGATTTGATATAAGTCTGTGTGTAGCGCTAAGCTATCATCTGTATAGTTTGAACTCACAAAAACCCCTTCTTCCGCTTTGATAATTAGTCCTAGTATACACTATATACCCAAATTCTTGCGTTTTATATCCTTATGATTAGATGTTAGATTTCCTAACATTAATAGTCAGAAAATTTAGAACCGTACACATTTTAGACACATTTTTTAGCACCGCTTACATTCCCTTTATAAAAACCTTTTGTCTAAAATACTTCGAGAACAGAAATATAACACGTAATAAAACATTACATAAGTTTCAAAATAATAATTGCACTAATGTCCACATCGCTTTAACATGTAAATTAAAATTACCCAAGGAGCTGGTAGTGATGAAAAAAATTGAAGCAATCATTCGTCCTGAAGTTTTTGGAGCCGTAAGGGACGCACTTGCACAGGAAGGAATTGCAGGTCTAAGTGTTTCTGAAATTGCTGGCTGCGGCCGTCAATTAGGAAGAACAGGTCTATTTCGTGGCAATACGTACGAAATTGAGTTTTTACCTAAATTAAAATTAGAAATGGTTGTCGATGACGGCAAAGTTGATGCGACAGTTGAAGTTTTATTGCGCGAAGCAGCGACTGGTCAAGTTGGCGATGGGAAAATTTTTATTTATCCAGTAGAGCAAGCAATTCGTATCCGTACAAAAGAAGTCGGATCAATTGCAGTAGAATAAGGAGGCGATATAGATGGATGAGGTTCTATTATCTGTTAATTTAGTTTGGGTGATGCTTGGAACAATTTTAGTGTTCTTTATGCATGCAGGATTTGCCATGGTTGAAGCAGGATTTACACGCTCAAAAAATGCAGTCAATATTATTATGAAAAATTTCCTTACCATTTCACTTGGGGGTATTATCTATTTTTTATGTGGCTATGCCATTATGTTTGGGGACACAGCAGGCGGCATTATCGGCACAAGCGGCTTTGCATTAAAGGGGGTGGATGATCTTTCATTCTTTATCTTCCAAACAATGTTTGCTGCAACAGGTGCAACGATTTTATCAGGTGCAGTTGCAGAACGTACAAATATTTTTGCTTATGTTGCTATTATTATACTTATGACTTTAGTAGTTTATCCTGTTGTTGGTCACTGGGTTTGGAGTGGTCAGGGCTGGTTAACAGACTTAGGCTTTATCGATTTTGCTGGCTCAACGGTTGTGCACTTAACAGGCGCTATTGCAGCATTCATTGCAGCGGTTATGGTTGGACCGCGACTAGGTAAATACGATGAGAATGGTCGTGTTAATGTTATTACAGGGCATAGTATTCCATTAGGTGCTTTAGGTGTGTTTCTACTATGGTTCGGTTGGTTTGGCTTTAATGGTGCATCCACTTTAGCAGCTGACCCTGAGCTAGTGCCGAATGTTATTGCTAATACATTTTTTGCAGCAGCCGCTGGTGTTGTAGCAACTGCCTTCTATACAAATTTTCGTTATGGACATATTGATGGCTCCCTAACATTAAACGGTGCTTTAGCAGGACTTGTAGGAATTACAGCAGGTGCCGCAAATGTTAGCATTGTTGGTGCTATTATCATCGGAATCATTGCGGCTCCATTGCTTGTCGAAGGTGTACGCTTCATTGAATGGAAGCTAAAGGTGGACGATCCAGTAGGCGCAATTGCAGTTCATGGTATTTGCGGTATTTGGGGAACATTAGCTGTTGGATTATTTGATATCGGTGGTCAAGGCTTATTCTATGGAGGCGGCTTCGCGCTACTAGGTATTCAAGCAATCGGCGTTATTGCTACAATTGCTTGGGTTAGCATATCTGTAACAGCAGGTCTATTCATTATTAAAGCCTTTATCCCATTACGTGTAACCGTAGAGGAGGAAGTTGCAGGCCTTGATGTGATGGAGCATGGAACGCCAGCTTACGAATTCCAAGATATCTTTAAAAGCTCCGCTGTACGAGGAGAAACGTTCGCTCATCGTTTAACGCATTTTGGTAAAACACCAAACAATGTACACGAGGAGCACGTATAGTCAGGCGTTAAATCTGCGCTGTCATCTCAGTGATGGCAGGCAGATTTTTTTAAGCTTATCAGTTTATGCCCTCTAACTCTAATAAAAATTGCTTCATAGCAAGACCACTTCGAAAGCCTGTTAACTGACCATTTTTACCAATCACACGATGACATGGAATAATGGCTAATATCGGGTTTGCGCCAATTGCTCCACCTACAGCTCTTACTGCCTTTGGATTTCCAATACGTTGTGCAATATCTGCGTACGATACAGTTGTGCCATATGGTAGTTCTTTCAATGCATCCCATACAGCTAATTGAAAGGGCGTTCCCTTCACATGGATAGGCACATCAAATTCAGTAAGCTCCTTTTTAAAATAGGCTGTTAATTGTTCTTTATAGGGCTGTAGCTTTTCTTTATTGTCCTCAAAGCGATATCCTTTAAACGGCTTTCGTGCCCACACTTCAACCTCATCAAATGGCATATTTGGTGTGCCAATATAAACAATGCCCTTATCTGAAGCCACAATATACATATCTCCTTGCTCATATGTAAATTGATCAACATATAATACTGTCATTGCCTCTGCTCCTTATTTTGCTTATTTTCATCGGTTCATCTGCATCTTTTTCGCATTTCATGCTACAGTTAGTTTACTTAATTATTACAAAGGAGTATCCACCCATGAATATGCTATACGAACCTGCTATTCACTTTCAACAAGTTCATTTCTCAGTAAATGCTAAAACAATATTAAAGTCAATTACAGGATCATTTCCAAAAGGTCAAATTACTACATTAGTTGGCCCTTCTGGTGCAGGTAAAACAACCTTACTGAAATTGTGTAATGGTCTGCTTTCAGCAACAGCAGGACATATACTTATTGATAATCATCCTATTTCTACCTATGAACCAACAGCCTTACGAAGAAATGTTGGTATTGCTCTACAGGCAGCACCAATGATAACAGGTACTGTTTGGGAAAACCTTGCCCTTCCTCGCACACTGCAAGGGAAAAAACTCTCACAGCAAGAAGCAATCCAATATTTAGAGGATGTCGGATTAGATAAAAGCTTTTTACATCACTCAATCGATGAATTATCAGGAGGACAGCGGCAAAAGGTCTCCATCGCAAGAACACTTATTAATCAGTCCTCCATTTTATTATTAGATGAAATTACATCCGCACTTGACCGTCAATCTGTTCAAGAAATTGAAAAGCTAATTGTAACCATTAATCAAAAATACAATGTCACAATGATTTGGATTACACATAATTTACAGCAAGCATTAACAATTGGTCATTATACATGGGTTATGATGGATGGTGAGCTAATTGAGGCTGGCAAAAGCACCTTACTCAATGCACCAACAAACCCACGTGTAGCAGAATTTATTCAGGGGGTGAATTTATGACATATACAGCACTATCACTCACATTAATATTTGTCTGCATTCCCCTTCTACTATCCAAAACATTAAAGCTAGGGCTTGAAAAAGATACACTTATCGCAACAGTGCGCTCTATCATCCAATTACTTGCAGTAGGCTATATTTTAAAATTTGTCTTTGATACCAACAGTTATAGCTATATTTTTCTAATGGTCGCATTAATGATTATTGTTGCTACATTAAATGCACGTAAAAAAGGAGCAGGTATCAAAGGCATAACGTGGAAAATAGCACTTACTCTTGTTGCGGTAGAAATGGTTACACAAGGTGTCTTGCTTGGCTTTCACATTGTGCCAGCAACTGCTCAATATATCATTCCTATTAGCGGTATGTTAATCGGCAATTCCATGGTATTATCCATTTTATTTTTAAATCGTTTTACAGCGGAAATTACCAGCCATAAAGATGAAATGGAGCTTATTTTATCACTAGGTGGAACACCGAAGCAGGCTATCCATCGACAGCTTATTAATGCGGTAAAGGCTAGTATGATTCCTACTATTGAAAGCCAAAAAACAATCGGCTTAGTACAGCTACCAGGTATGATGAGCGGGCAAATTATCGGTGGCGCTGACCCGATACAGGCTGTGCAATTTCAGCTCCTCATTATTTTTGCATTATTAACAACAGCAACATTATCAAGCATCATGATTGGCTTTTTAAGCTATCCTGCATTATTTAATGAGCGCATGCAAATACTTAGTACGAAATAATTATAGTTTTAAAATTTTATGTTATACTAAAAAGAAAATGCAGTTAGGAGAATGACCATGTTATTACGCGATTTTTTCATCCATTTATCTGAAAACCAACTATTAAATAGTGCTGCAAAGAAATACGGTCTAAAATTGGGCGCACAAAGTGTAGTAGCTGGTACAAATGTTGAAGAAACAATTGCAAGCATTAAAGAACTGAATGCGCATAATATTTCTTGTACAGTAGACAACCTAGGTGAATTCGTTTCAAGTAAAGAAGAAGCAACAAAAGCAAAAGAGCAAATCCTTACTGTTATTGAAGCTATTCATGAAAACAGTGTTGATGCACATATTTCATTAAAGCCTTCTCAACTGGGCTTAGATATTGATGTTGATTTTTGCTACGACAATCTATATGAAATTGTAGAAAAAGCCGCTGCCTATGATATATTTGTTAACTTCGATATGGAGGACTATGGTCGTCTTCAAATCTCCTTTGATATGGTGGAAGAGCTATCAAAAACATTTGATAATGTTGGAACAGTGATTCAATCATACTTTTATCGTGCCAAAGAAGATATTGAAAAATTCAAGGACTACCGTCTTCGCATTGTAAAAGGTGCTTATAAAGAACCTATCGAGGTCGCATACCAAGATAAATTAGATATTGATTTAAACTTTATTGAGTTAATTGAGTATCACCTACTACATGGTAAGTTTACATCGATTGCAACACATGACCATAATATCATTGCACATGTAAAACGCTTTGTAGCAGAGCATAATATTCCGCTTGATAAATTTGAATTCCAAATGCTCTATGGCTTCCGTACAGATATGCAAAAGGAGCTTGCAAAAGAAGGCTATAACTTCTGTGTCTATGTGCCGTTTGGCGAAGATTGGTACGGCTACTTTATGCGTCGCCTAGCTGAACGTCCACAAAACCTTAACCTTGTGACAAAGCAAGTATTTACGAAAAAAACAAACACAGTGCTTGCAGTAGCAGCAGGTGCATTTGTACTTGGACGTTTAACAAAGCGCAAAAAATAAAGCTCTAAAAAAGAACCTTGCCGCATTTCATTTACTGCGATAAGGTTCTTTTTTTATTTATTCCAGCCCTTCTCTTTAAAGCGTGCAATGGCTTCAATGCGATTGCCGACATTTAATTTTTCTAAAATCGTGGAAATATAGTTGCGCACCGTTCCTGCTGAAAGAAATAGCTCTGCCGCAATTTCCTTTGTTGTTTTGCCCTCTGCTACCAGTGTGAGCACCTGACTTTCACGCTCCGTTAAAGGATTTTCACTATCATCCTCATAAACAAAATCAACAAGCTCTGGTGCATAAATACGTTTACCATCCATAATTGTACGAATAGCACTTACTAACTCCTCAATAGGGCTATCTTTTAATAAATATCCCCGTACACTTGCTTTGCGAGCACGCTCAAAATAACCAGGTCTTGCAAATGTTGTTAAGATAATAACCTTACATGCAGAGCCAGCACTGTGCAACTCCTCTGCAGCATCTAAACCTGTTTTCACTGGCATTTCAATATCCATAATACAAATATCAGGCTGATGCTCATCAACAAGCATCAATGCTTCCTCACCATTTTTTGCTAAGCCAACGACCTCCATATCTTCCTCCATACTCAATAAAGAACGAAGAGCGCCTAATAGCATCCCTTGATCTTCAGCAATCACAATTCGTATCATGTCATCAGCCTCTTTTCTATATGTTCTTTAGATTTTCTTGGACACTTTGATGTGTAATCGTTACTGGAATGGTTACGGTTAATGTCGTTCCTTCATCACTTTCAATTTTAAAGGAGCCATTGATAAACTCTAAACGTTCCTGCATCCCCTTTAAGCCATTCCCTGTTTTCCATGCTTGCCTTTTCTTAATGCCCTGTCCATTATCTCGAACAATCAAATAAACCTCTTTAAAATTTTGATGGAAGGCAATCTCACACTTTGTAGCACCACTATGTTTGACAACATTATTGACAGCCTCTTTTAAGCACATGGATAAAACATTCTCTACAAGCGGTGGCACATGTAATGCATGTTTATCGCCTTCAAACACAAATTCCATTTCCGCAGCCTTTAATATTTGGGAGATACGCATAAGCTCATCCTCAAATTTTGCTGTGCGCATGTCTGACACTAATTCACGTACCTCTTTTAAAGCGATACTAGCTGTTTGACGTATATCCTTAATTTCTATTAAAGCCTGCTGTGGATCACGTTCAATCAGCCTAGATGCTAAGTCACTTTTCAAGCCAATCATGGACAATTTTTGACCCAATGTATCATGAAGGTCACGCGCAATACGCTGGCGCTCCTCAAAAACAATTAATTCTGCAATACGCTCATTAGCCGTTTCTAGCTGCCCCTCTAAGTTTTCACGCTTATTTTTGGAATAAATGGTTAATGGCAACAAGACAACCGCTAAAATCGTTAACACAACAAACGGTAGCTGTGATAAAAATAATTGAAGCTCAATAAAAAAGCCAATACCTGTTGAAATAACTGTAAAGCCAATATGCAAGCCATACATAATATAGAAGCCAACAGGTCGTCGTATATTGCCAATAAAAAAGGCTGTAAAAATGGATAAATAGACATACCCATATAAAATCGTCATCACAATATTAATGACCATTTCAAAGCTAATCCACATATACACTAAGCCGCTTTTCGAATTCACAGAAAATCGATAGAAAATAAAATAAACCATTAAAAAGGTAATGCCAATAGTTATTTCTATGTAGGATGATTTCCGAAAAATAAAGAAAAACGGGAGGAAGCAAAAAATAACCCATAAATATACACTGAGCATTGGACTATTTGGAATAATACTATGCCATTTCCTCAACATAATCTCACGCTCTTTTCCTACTTTTACCTTATTATAACAAGAAAATTATATTTGTGCCCATTTCACTTTGGACATAGCTTGATTGACTACATTCAAAACAGCCATCCCCCTTTTAAAAGAGATGGCTGTTTTAAGCTAAGCAGCAATACTGCCTCTAGCCTTGCGTCTTATAATCTCATTTACTTCTTTAAATGTGACAAATTTACCTTGCTCTTCATCATATAGCTTATAACGGATTGACTCTAAACTTGTACGTAAAGTAATCGTTGTCGCCATGTGTAATGGTGGTGTTTCATTATGTGCTTTTTCAAGATTATAGTTAGGTACACGAGGAGCTAAATGATGCACATGATGGAAACCAATATTCCCTGTCACCCATTGCAAAATTTTTGGTAATTTATAATATGAACTACCTTCAACTGCCGCCTTTACATAATCCCACTCGGAGTCATGTTCAAAATAAGAATCTTCATATGTGTGTTGAATATAAAATAACCAAATACCAAGAGAACCAGCAACAAACAATGTAACGCCCTGCACTAATAAAAATGCCTGCCAGCCCATAAAGTAAATTAAAACAGCACAAATTGCTAGCATCACAATATTTGTTGAAATTGTGTTAAGACGTTCCTTCTTTTTCGCGTCTTTACGATTAAAGCGATTTAAAATAAGCACCATATATAAAGGTCCTAATCCAAACATTACAAATGGATTGCGATAAAAACGATACCATAAGCGCTGCCCTTTAGATGCTTGCATATATTCTTCCACTGTCATCATATCAATATCACCAATACCACGCTTATCTAGGTTTGAGCTTGTTGCATGGTGAATTGTATGCTCACGTTTCCATTTTTCATAGGGGAATGATGTTAACACGCCTGTAAAAAATCCAACCCAGTCGTTTGCCTTTTTACTTTTGAAAAATGAGCCGTGTGTACAATCGTGAAAGATAATAAATGTTCGTACAACAAAGCCAGCTGAAATAATGCTTAAGCCAACTGTTAACCACGGTGAAACATCTACTAATAAATAGCCAGCTACCCATAGTGCAAGTAACGGTGCAATGGTATTAATCATTTGAAATACACTTTTACGTGTATCTGATTTGGCAAATGGCGCTACATCTTGACGCAATTTTTTTGTTTTTTCTTTAATTGTTGCCATCCTTTACTCCCTCGTTTCCTTTTTCCTTATGATCTCATCATAAAACAAGAGTATAAGTCAGCAACAGACGCAAACATCATAAAAAGGATATGACATTTGTCATATCCTTTAGACTGAAGACAACGAATAGTGTTTATTGCTTTTCTAGGATAAGTGCATGTTTCCCCATCTCTTCATAACTTTTAAAAAACGCATCGAAATTATACGCTACTCGCCCCTTTAAAGGGTTCATCGCTTGGACTTTACCTTCTTTATATCCAATCAAAACAACCGCAGTAAATCGACCTTTCACCTCCGTAAAAACAGATTGATCGTGAATAATTACTATATTTCTGTAGATTTATCAGCTTTTCAGTGCTCTCTCAAACAGCCAACCACACTACTTTTCGATGAGGTGACTAGCTTACAGCTCTGGCCCTTTTAATTGTAATTGATAAAACACCAAATCCAACCACTCATCAAATTTATAGCCTGCATTCTTAATGGTGCCTGCATATTCAAAGCCTAATTTTTCATGTGCCCTCATGCTAGCAATATTTTCACCATCAATACCAGCAATTAGTGTTTTCACACCCTGCTCCTCCGCAATGGCGATTAGCTTATACATTAGCTTTGTAGCAATGCCCTTTTGATAATGCTCCTTGTGCACATAGACAGAATGCTCCATTGTATACTGATAACCTGGATATGGACGGAACTGGCTATATGTTGCAAAACCAGCTACCATGCCATTGTCCTCAAAGACAAGCAATGGATTTCCCGCTGCCTGCTGCTCTTTAAACCATTGTACTTTTTCCTCTAATGTTTGAATGTCATAACGATAAACTGCCTTGCTTGTTAAAATAATATCATTATAAATAGCCAACACCTCAGGTATATCAGCCTCTTCCATCATGCGAATCATCCAGCTCATCTCCTTTTTGTCACAAAATGACCCTCCATAAGAAAAGAGGGTCATGTTTATTATACTTTACATTTTATACATTAAAGTAGCGAGCATCAGGATGTGCAAAAACAATGGCTGATACAGATGCCTCTGGCTCCATCATAAAGCCTTCTGTTAAATGAACACCGATATCCTCAGGCTTTAACAGACCAAATAACTTCTCCTGATCCTCTAAGTTTGGACATGCAGGATAGCCGAATGAAAAGCGTTGCCCTTGATATTTCGCTGCAAAACGATCACGCATTGTGAAATCTGTTGCATCTGGGAAGCCCCATTGATCACGGATTTCCTGATGCATACGTTCCGCAAAGCCCTCTGCTAATTCTAGTGCAGTCGATTGTAGGGCATGACTTTCAAGGAATTTTCCGTCCTCTTTTAATTGACGAGCCTGTGCCATTACCCCTTGCCCAGCCGTTACTACCATTAGCGCAATATAATCCATTTCGCCACTATCAACTGTTTTTAAGAAATCAGCAAGGCATAAAAACGGTTCTACTTGCTGGCGTGGGAACGTAAAGCGTTCAATTTCTGTTTTGCTATCAGCAGGATCATAAACAATTACATCATCCCCATCTGCTTGTGCAGGGAAAAATTGATATAAACCAGATGGCTTTAACAAATCACTTCTTAAATAATCATCCACTAACTCTTTGAGCTCCGTTGCTCTTGCATCGCCAGCATCTAATAATTGCTGTACTTGCCCTTTTAAGCCTAAATGATGCCCTAGCAATGTACGCATATTTACATATGGATATAAATGCGATACAGAGTAGTCCTTCTTCACATGGCGGCGTAAATCAGCAGGTACAAATACAGCTGCTTCCTTCACTGTACGAGCAGGCTTAACCGTTACTTCTTTTGCAGGACGAGCAGCACGCTTGGCATCTGCCTCTAAGCGTTGCTGACGAGACTCTTTGATTTCCTCTAAGAAGCTTTCACGCGCTTCCTTATCCATCAAACGATTTGCTTGCTCAAGCCCCTGCATAGCATCCTTCGCATAAATAACAGGGCCGTTGTATTCATTAGCAATTTTTGTTTCTGTAAAGCGTCGAGATAATGCTGCGCCACCAACCAAAATTGGTACATCAATCCCTGCCTCTTTAAAATCTTGTGCAGTAATTACCATTTGCTGTGCTGATTTAACAAGCAAGCCTGATAAGCCGATAAAATCAGGCTTTTCCTTACGAATAGCTTCTATTAATTGGGCTGGCGTTACCTTAATACCTAAATCAACAACCTTATAGCCATTATTACTTAAAATAATATCAACAAGGTTTTTCCCAATATCGTGCACATCACCTTTTACAGTAGCGAGCACCATTTTACCTTTACCAGCGCTCTCATCATTTTTTTCCATAAATTGCTCTAAATACGCAACAGCAGCCTTCATCACACCTGCTGATTGTAAAACTTCAGCAACAATTAACTGATTGTCATTAAATAAACGACCTACCTCAGCCATACCATCCATTAAAGGTCCATTAATAATATCCAGTGGTGACTCAAAGATTTCACGAGCAGCCTCCAAATCCTCAATAAGCCCCTCTTTTGTACCTTCTAATATATAGTAAGCTAAACGTCCTTCCACCGTTTTAGGAATATCCGCTTCCGTTTTTTCTTTCTTTTTATCACGATAGAAATCAGTAAATACGGCTAATGTTTCATCATTTGTATTAAATAATAAATCATTCGCTAGCTTAATTTCCACTTCTGGAATAGACGCGTAACGCTCTAGCTTTTCCGTATTAACAATGGCATAATCTAAGCCTGCCTGTGTACAATGGTAAAGATAGACAGCATTTAACACTTCACGTCCAACAGGTGGTAAGCCAAATGAAATATTACTTACACCAAGCACCGTTAACGCTCGTGGCATTTTTTCTTTAATTAGACGAATCCCTTCAACTGTTTCCAGTGCAGAGCCAATATATTGCTCATCACCCGTACCTACTGGGAACATTAACGGATCAAAAATAATATCCTCTGGTGCAAGTCCCCATTTTTCGGTTAACAACTTGTAGGAACGTTCAGCAATTTCCAGCTTGCGATGACGATCAACTGCCATCCCCTGCTCATCAATTGTACCGACAACAACAGCAGCACCATATTTCTTCACAAGTGGCATAACAGCATCAAAGCGTTCTTCCCCATCCTCTAAGTTAATGGAGTTAATAATAGCTTTACCTTGTGAAAACTTCAGTGCTTCCTCAATGACTTTTTCATCAGTTGAGTCAATCACAAGAGGAACCTTCACCTTTTTGACAACCTCTTGCATAAAGCCACGCATATCTGCTAACTCATCACGGTCAGGGTTCGCTAAGCAAATATCAATAACATGTGCGCCATTTTTCACTTGTGCACGTGCAATTTCTGCTGCTTCCTCAAATTTCCCATCAATAATTAAATTTTTAAACTTACGGGAGCCAATGACATTTGTTCGTTCACCAATAAATAATGGACGCATTGAATCGTCATATAATAATGGCTCGATTCCTGAAACAGCATGACCATGTGTTGCTTCAGGTAATTGGCGTGGTTTTGCATCCTTTAACACTTCACGAATAGCTGCAATATGGGCTGGCGTTGTACCACAGCACCCTCCTACAATATTCAGCCAGCCTTTTTCTGCAAAGCCCTTTAGCTTTTGCGATAACGATTCTGGCGACTCATGATAACAGCCTTCCTCATCAGGTAAGCCTGCATTTGGATAACAGCTAATATAGCCTGTTGACAGCTCTGCTAATGAACGAATATGATCCGTCATAAACTCTGGCCCTGTTGCACAGTTTAAGCCCACTGATAATGGTTGAATATGCTCAATGGAAATATAAAAGGCATCAATAGTTTGCCCTGCAAGCGTTGTGCCCATTGGCTCAATTGTTCCTGAAATCATCACAGGTAGTTCTTTTCCAGTTGCCTCAAAAGCACGCGCTACACCTAGTGTACCTGCCTTGACATTTAACATATCCTGACTTGTTTCAAGCAACAATACATCTGCGCCTGCCTCAATTAATGCCTTTGCCTGCACATAAAAATTTTCCTCTAGCTCATCAAATGTAATACCACCTGTTACGGATAATGTTTTTGTTGTTGGTCCCATAGCTCCCGCAACAAAGCGTGGCCAATCAGATGTGGAAAAGCTATCCACTGCTTGGCGAGCAATTTCTACTGCACGCTTATTAATTTCCTCTGCTTTTGCACCAAGATTATACTCATTTAACACAATCGGCGTTCCACCAAATGTATTGGTACAAATAATATCTGCGCCTGCCTCCAAATATTTGCAGTGAACTTTCTCAATAATATCTGGTCTAGTGAGCACAAGATTTTCATTACAGCCATCGAGCTCCTCACCACCAAAATCCTCAGCTGATAAGTTTTCATTTTGCAACATTGTACCCATTGCGCCATCAAGGATTAAAATACGTTTCTCTAGTTGCTCTTCAATCAAGTGCTTAACCATCTATGCTTACTCCTTTTTTCTGTTCGTCCAATTGTTTGATATATTTCATTAACTCTAGTGTGACATCATAGCGTAAAAACGGTGTAATTAGGTAAATTCCATTGAAGTATTGTGCAGCCACTTCCACTAATTCCTTAGCAATGGCAATACCCTCCTGTGTTGCACGTTCCTTATCATCACCACAAGCTTTCATTCTTGCTAGAGCATCCTCTGATAATTTTATACCGGGAACCTCATGATGTAAAAACTCTGCGCTTTTATAGCTTGTGACTGGCATAATTCCAAGATAAATAGGTGCTTGTAAATGCTTTGTTGCCTCATAAATTTCCACAATTTTTTCTTTTGTATAAACAGGCTGTGAAATAAAGTAGTCAGCACCGTGCTCGATTTTTTTCTCTAAACGAGCTACTGCACGATCTAATACGCGCACATTTGGGTTAAAGGCAGCAGCAACTGAAAAGCTCGCTTTTTTACGAAGGGGCTTGCCTGAGAACGAAACACCTTCATTTAACTGCTTAATTAATTGGATTAATTCCATTGAAGATACATCATAAACACTTGTTGCTCCTGGGAAATCGCCTACTTTTGTAGGGTCACCTGTCACAGCTAGCACATCATGAATACCTAAAGCATTAAGCCCCATTAAATGTGACTGAAGACCAATTAAATTACGGTCTCGACATGTAATATGTGTAAGGGGACGTACACCATATGTTTCCTTTAATAATGCACCCATCGCAATATTACTAATGCGTGGAGAGGCTAGTGAGTTGTCTGCCATCATCACAACATCAGCACCAGCATTATATAATTGCTGCGCTCCCTCAATAAAGCCATCAATCTCTAAATGCCTTGGTGTATCTAGCTCTACAATTACAGAACGTTCACGCTTGACCTTTTCATAAAGAGATTCATGCTTAGCTGGTTCTGCTTCACGAACAACCTCAATTTTCACTGGCTTTGCATGCTTTTCACTAACTGGTGATAGCTCCTCTAAGTATTTCTTAGCTGCTGCAATATGTTTTGGCGTTGTACCACAGCACCCTCCAATTAAACGCACGCCTTGATCACGCAACGCTACAGCTGCTCGACCAAAATAATCAGCCTCTGATTCATAAACAACACGCCCATCCTCTAAATCAAGAAGCGAAGCATTTGGGTAAGCTGACATAAATGCCTTTTTAGGAAGCTCAACGCCTTCAAATGCTTGAATTGTATGATGCGGACCTAAACGGCAGTTTACACCAACCACATCTGCACCCAATGCCTCTAGATCATGCAATGCCTCATTTAAAGAAAGCCCATTTTGCAGCACACCTGGCTCATGCATTGACACTTGTGCAATAATCGGTAAAGCTGTTTTTGCTCGTAGCATTGTTAATGTCGCTGTTAACTCTTCAAAATCATAATACGTTTCAAGTAAAAGACCATCTGGATTCCCTGCCAGTAACACTGTTGCCTGCTCTTCGACAGCTGCTAGTATTTCCTCTAATGTTGCATCACTTTTACGAATGCCACGAATACCACCAATTGTTCCTAGCACAAATTGACCGCCATCCGCCGCTGCTCGTTTTGCAATTGTGATGGCCGCTTCATTAAATTGCTGAACACGTGACTCTAATCCATAACGAGCTAATTTAATAGCATTTGCTCCATACGTATTTGTTTGAATCACATCAGCACCCGCTGCAATATATTCTCTATGAATCTTTTCAATTAATTCAGGCTTCTGTATATTCATTTCCTCATGGCAATATTCTAAGCCGTAGCCATAGAGTACCGTCCCTATTGCACCATCTGCCGTCAATACATGTGTTTTTAATCTTTCAAGTAATCCCATAAAATTGCCTCTCTTCCTTCTTAACTCTATCATTATCAACTATGCTTCAACATAATTGGAAGTTTTCGATCATCTCAAAAGAAAAAGCCCTCTTTCATAAAAAGAAGGCTTTAACGATTTGTCAATGTTGTTCCTTCTCATCTTCGACTACAAGAGTCTTCTGGATTTAGCACCTGACATAATGTTGGTTGCTGAAGCTTCATTGGGCCAGTCCCTCAGCTTCTCTTGATAAGAATTAAGTATGAATTTTTTAAATAATTAAAAGAATCATATCGTTTACAGGCGATTGAGTCAAGACTATTTCACAGAACAAAGTAATTTTTCGCTTAAAGTCTTAGAATTTAACTAATTTCTCTGCAAGCTCCTCGCCAATCTTTTTCCCATTTTGAATACAGGCACCAATGCCTACACCAAAATAAGAGCAGCCTGCAATCGCTAAATTCGGATAATTTTTATCTAGCTCCTGTTGCAGCCCTTGCAATGCCTCACGATGTGCTAAATCATATTTAGGCATTTGATCGATCCATTTTGTTACATTGACAACAGTAGGCTGCTCCTCAATCCCCAAGCTTTTGCGAATATCCTCCAAAGCAATGGCTGCCAATTCCTTATCTGTCATTAAACGTAGCTGTTCATACGCTGGATTAATGCTTTTATAAAAAAGTCGTACAAGTAATCTACTATCCTTCGATGTATGCTTCCATTTACGGCTTGTCCAAGTCGCTGCATTACATACAACATCCGAATTATGTGACACAATATAGCCTGTTCCATCTGCTGGCAATCGAGCATCTGGTATATTAAAGCCTAAATAAATCGTAATGGCTGACGCAGTTGTAAATTGATCAAAATAGTAATCTAAAGCTTTATCCTGTAAGATACTTTGTACGGCTTCATTTGGCAGCGCTAAAACAGCATAGTCCGCTACAATGCTTGCATTATTCGCTAGGGAAATTAGATAGTCACTTTCCTTTTTTTGAATACTTATCGTTTCCACGCCTTTTATAATTTCTACATCCGTTAACGTTTGCTCTAACTGGTTAATAAAGGAGGACAAGCCATTTTGGAACGATATAAATTTTTTGTTAGCTGCTTGCATAAATTGCTCACGATTTGCATCAAAGCCTTTAATAATACTGCCATAATTATCTTTATAATCAATTAGGTATGGCAAAGTAGAGGCAATTGAAAGCTGGTATAGATCGCCAGAATAAACACCAGCAAGCACAGGCGCAATTTGGTTTTGCACAAGCTCCTCTCCTAAATAATACGTTAAAAACTCTCCAATGGAGCTTTCCTTTGTAAAGCCCCTATTTGGTAATGCTAAGTCCTTTAATGCCTCTTGTTTACCTTGTTCTGAAATTAATGTACTTTGCTCAAGGGATTCGATACTCATTGGTATACCAAATGTAGAATCTGCTGGAATAGCATGAAGCTCATTGTTTGTATAAATATAGGAAATGCCTGTTTCGTTGTAAACTAATTGCTCTTCAAAATCAAGCTCCTGCACAAGCTCCATTACCCCTTTATGACGGGCTACAATGGAATCAGCACCTGTTTCCATAATAAAGCCTTGCTCATACGCTGAGTGTAATTTACCACCTAAATATGTATTTTTCTCAACAAGCACTAGTCGAACATCTAACTGTTTCTCCTTCACCTGACGTTGCAAATAATGCATTGTACATAATCCTGTAATACCGCCGCCTAATACAACAACTGTTTTCATCATTAACCGCCCCTATTTTTAGTTCTTCCTCTCTACAGTATAAACCTTTTTGCATCAAAATTAAGCTCAACCCTTTACAAAATTAGCAAAAGAGGTATGTTTCAAATGATTTTGAAACATACCTCTTTCTGTTGTGAAAGCGCAGTGCAACGCAGCAGCAGCACAAAACGATTTTCTGTGCGAAAGTGTAGCATCAGGTATAGCCTGTAAAAACTCAATTAAGAAAACTAACAATCAGTGAGTGTGTGCAAGCACCACTGATTGTTAGTTTCACTTTATTAGCCATTAATATTTCATTTAGAAAATTTTTTGATCGCCCTTTAAGTATGTAGCTTCACTCTCCGTTCGTGTACTTCTCATACATATATAGGGGATCGCTACCTTTGTTTAGTCATTTAAGTTTTGTGCAAAGCTTGCTAACTTTTCTGCTGAATTTGCTACCTCACTAAAAGAAGTACTTAGCTCATTTAATATTTCTACAATAACTTGTATTTTGTCTGCCATACAATTATTTTGATCCTTTGCCTCTGTCATTGCTCCTAGTATATTCGTAAATTGACCTTCCGTCTGTGACATATTTTCCTCACCAGACGCAACCTCATCTTGAATATTTGTTAGTGAGTCCTCTAGCTTCTCCATCCGCTCACTTGTTTTTTGCAGTAATAATGCAACAGCTGTCACAGATTCTTTTGTTTGAATAGATAATTTCCGCACCTCATCAGCTACTACACTAAAGCCTTTACCCGCTTCTCCAGCACGGGCAGCTTCAATGGCAGCATTCAAAGCTAATAGATTCGTTTGATTCGCAATATTCGTCACTACGCTCATAATCGATTCCATTTCCTTTGACATACCAGCTAAATGCTCTATATTTTCTTCGATATCACGCAATGAATGGATAATATTAAGCATATTTTGTGACTGATTTTTTAAGCGCTCACGACCTTCAAGCGCTTGACCTTCAGCTAACATCGATACATCAAGTGATTTTTTTGCTAGCTGTTTAAGCTCTTCCGATTGCGTACTTAAAAGACCAAAGGAGGTGTTTGTTTCCTCTGATATTGTTGCTAGTGCCTCTGAAGATGCTACAATTTGCTGCTCTATTGATTCTCTCTCTTGCTCAATAGTATCTTTTAGTTCTTCAACAGTATTCTCAAATGCCTCTAACACAAGCTGCTGCTCAAAATTACATATTTTTAGGATTGCCCTAATCGTATTAAATTGATCATAAGGATACTCTATATTTCCCTCCACTAAATCAATAAATGATGTAGATAGATCTTGAAATGCACAAATATACCATTGTGTTCGAAGACCAATATGAACATGCACCTTCGCAATTTTTACACGCCTTTGGTAGAACTCCTCATCAATTGTTCCGTTAAACATTTCAATAATATGCTGACGCAATGTTATTTTCAGCCTTTCTACAGAACTATGATGGTTAATAATATCTACTAATTGCTGCTCTCTCCCTACCACTTCGTAAAAACGGTTAACGATGTGATCTATACTGTTCATTACATATGGCTGAAATGCTTTTAAATATTGTAAATCTTGCTTTGTTAAATTTAGCATCTCCATTTGTTTTATCATGGATGGGCGATTAGACAAATCCATTTTCACAATATATTGCTGTAAGTCTAATGATTTTATCTTTCTCCTTTTTTGAAAAACCACATATTTTCCCTCTTTCATTCTGTTTACTTTCATTATGTTAAGAAACATCTAATATAATTTATCGATTACTACAAGAAGGGGCTTTTCACAATAATTTGTGGTTGACTTTCACTCTGCAAGTTTTGTTTCTTTCACAACGGATTAATCGCTCTTCCCCAACTACATAAATATCATTACTTTGAGCCAACAAACCTTTTCAATAGCGGGTTTTGTCTATTTTTTCTTATCAAAATCTCTCATAATACCTTAATCATTTTACAAATGGCTGTCAATCTTATAAATTACAATATTTTACACAAAATAGGTTGAAAGCCCTTCCTATTGATCTTTTTAATATGAAGAATAAAAAGTTATTATAATATTATTATGCAGTCTTTTCATTAATTATCATGACTAAAACCTTACTTTGTTCACATTCAATTTAACTATTCTAATATTTTCGCGTACCCCTAAAAATAGGTTTATAAACCTAAATGATTGTATAATTAAAGTATATTTTACCTATTATAAAAACGCAGATAAATAGATATAAATACTTAAATGTTTTTCATACAAAATTCATAATTTTTTAAGTTCCAGCAGTAATTTGGCAGCCTCTTCAACACCAGCATCAGCCGCAAGACGGTACCATTTCATCGCTTCTTTTATATTTCGGGCAATTCCTTCCCCTTTATTGTAAATATGCCCAAGCTGTAGCTTTGCAGCTGCATCACCTTGAAGTGCTGCTTGCTTATACCAATGAATTCCTTTTTCAATATTACGTATCCCTGTTAAACCATTGCTCCAGATAAAGCCTAAATCATAAAAAGCATCAACATGGTATTGCTCTGCCGCTTTTTCATACCAAAATAGACCACGATTTACATCTTTCGCTTGAGCTAGGCGTCCTTCCAAATAAATGCCACCAAGACGATACTGTGCCTCCACATAACCTGCCTCAGCAGATTTTTTATAAGCACGAAAGGCTGTTTCCTTATCAGCCGTCACGCCTAATCCTTGTTCATAAATAATTCCTAAAGTAAACATTGCTTCGGCAACATGATGCTTTGCTGCATAGTCAAACCATTTTTTTGCTAGTAGGTAATTTTGCGGTACACCCTCTCCATTAAAATACATATCCGCTAAATTATTAGCTGCATCCGCATGGCCCTGTAAAGCCGCTTTTTCATAAAATGAAAATGCAAGGGAGTAATTTTCTTCAACACCAATTCCTTCAAAGTAAAAATTTCCTAGTAGATATTGTGCATCTATATTACCCTGAACAGCTGCACGTTCAAACCATTTTAGCGATTTTTCTGGCTGAAAATATTCACCTTCTATAGCATTATAATATTGCCCTAGGCGATACTGTGCCTCTGCATCCTGCTCCTCGACCGCCTCTTTGTATAAATCGATCATTTCCTCATAGTCTAATTCGTCTTCACTTAATATCTTGATTTGTTTAGCGTGATGCTGACAATACCACTCCAGCACATCCAATACATCGTCCACTACTTCAGCACTACAAGCTAGCTTCTCTAGCGAAGAAATTTGCCAAATAAGAATATAAACAGGATGTGGAATAGCATCACGCAGCACGTCATCATACTCTGCTAACAGTGTTAATACATTCTCCTGTACAGATTGCCCTGTATAGACAATTTGTAAATAACGCTGCTGCTGCTCTTTTAATAGTCCTTGAACTATCTGATACAATATTTTTTGCAAGGCTGTTATATGCACTTCAGTAAATGCTAATAAGTTCATATTTTGAGCAAACCATGTATTGTCTGCTTGTATACGCTTCTGTAGGGAATCAATTCTTTCTTTATTGCGCTTTATTAATAATTGCTCGTACATTATTTTCCCTCCCTGCACATTATGTAAAAAAAGTGATTTGCCTTCTTTATTCTAGAGATAACTACCCATTCAACTTTTGTCGATGAACTAAAAAACTGCCTTGCCACTATTATATGGAAGACAGTTGAATTTGGGTTACACATATGCTCTTACATAGTAACTGTACGCATCATTTTACCATAGCGCCTATGGATTGAAGGCATTTATTTTATTTTTACCAAAAATTCATGTACTATTATTATAGTACGATGAAATTATAATTGGAGGAATGTACGTAATGAAAAAAATTCTTGCCGCTCTTTTTGCAGCGACACTCATCTTTTCGACTGTAGGTGCAACATTGTTAATCTCAGATACACCAACAGCTGAAGCAAAAAAATCTTATAAATCAGGAAAAAAGGGCTTCACAAACAATAATAATAGCTCAAATATCCAAAAATCACAGGATAATTCTAAAGACAATAATGCAACAACAAATAAAAATAATACAAACTCAACAAATAAAGCGGATACAACTAAAAAAGGCGGCTTTTTCTCAGGCGGTCTTATGAAAGGCTTAATGCTTGGTGGATTAGCAGGTTTATTATTCGGTAGCCTATTTAGTGGTATGGGGATACTTGGTAATATTTTAGGGTTATTAATCAATGTAGCAGCCATTGCTGTTATTGTTATATTAGTGATGAAAATTGTGAATATGTTGAAAGATAAAAAGCGTAAAGAGGAAACACAATGGCACAAATAATTAGTGAGCAAGATATTATTAATGCCATTTGTTTATCCCAAGCGTATTATAAAAAAATTCGCCCAGAAGCTGTTCTTGTTGAGCTAACATACGATGATGATGCTGGCTTTGGTGCAGAAGTTGATGTCAATGGCCAAATCGAAATGCTCAATACAGCAGCAATGATTGGCGCTTTACGTGTTTGGATAAAGGATGTTTTACATGGCGATCCATTCTCAACAGGTATTGAACTTGTGTTAGATGATGAACAGGGTATTATTGCCATACTATCTTAAAAAAATAGCAGTACAATGAGTCCCCTACAAGGTTCATTGTACTGCTATTTTATTTGTTCACTTTCCTATCCTCCTCTTCCTCATGAAGAGAAATATCAACGATGGATCGTCCAAGCATCAATAACATAATAAACATCACACCTGTACCAACAATTAAATAAATCATTGTAAAAACTTTAGAATAATTAGAAGTTGGATATAGTCCTGTTTCTACACCTGTTGGAATTAAGCTAACGACCGCAAAATACATAGCATCCAACCAATACCACCCTTCAGTTCCTTTGTAAAACAATGTTCCTGATAAAATAATTAACACTAATGTTGTAAATAGCGATAAAAAATATGGTCGTTGAAAGGAGCGCCACAATCCTATTAACAATCTTTTAGCAGATAATATAAATGATATCATACCTTTCTCCTCTCTAGTAATGACTGTCTATGTACGTTATCTACAACCTGCACATACTATAGTCAGACTATACTGTGCTTTTTCACAAAACATCAAAAGGTAGGAGCATCTTGTTATCGCTCCTACCCTCTCCTTATTATTGAGTGGTTAGTTGACTAAGGTTGACAAATATTTTGGCTGCCTCGCTTCGTTTTGTTGGAGCCTTTGGTAAGTATTGCTTGCCATCTCCTACTACAATCCCTAGCTCATACAGCATTGTAATTGCCTGCTGTGTTTCTACATCATATGAAGCAATATCTGTAAATGGTAGTTGATTACCTGTCACTACAGAAGGCTGATTAAATTGCTGTTCATAAGCTCGATAAAGCATTAATGCTAATTGAGCACGTGTTACCGGCTGTCCTGGATTGAATTTTCCATCTGCTGTACCTTTAATGAGTCCGTGTGCATAGGCTGCTGCAATTTCTGACTTTGTTTTAGCATCATAATTCGCAATATCTGTAAATGGTGCTTGCTCCTGTGTTGTTAATCCTAGACTTCTTACAAGTATTGCTGCAGCTTGGACACGTGTTATATTATGATTCGGTCTAAATGTACCATCTGGATAGCCATTCATAATGCCTGTTGCTGCAGCTTTTTGAATATACTCTTTTGCCCAATGACTTTCTATATCCGTAAAGCTAATAGCTCCCTTTGTGGTAAATGTAATGGCTGGATTTTGAACACTTTCATTACCAGCCGCATCCACTGCTTTTACTACAATATGATAGGCTGTATTTTCTGTTAGCTGATCAAGTGTAATCGCAGTTGTATTGGCATCAACTGTTGATATTTGCTGGTCATTGACAAAGATACGATAATTCGTTACACCTACATTATCTGTTGCCTTGTGCCAGCTTACCTCTACAGTAGTAGAATTCTTTACATTTACAGCAATTGCCTTCGATACATCCCATAAAGAGCTTGTCTTCATGATTGGTAAAAATGCTTCATTTGCTACTGCTAAATAGCCAGCCTCACTTAAATGAATATTTTCTGGATTTGGTAAATAGCTTGGAACATCCTTTGCCACAACATCATATGTTGGCACAAACGTTGCACCTGCTTTTTCAACCGCTGCTTTTAATGTTGTATTAAGTGTAGCTAGTAGCACTTTAAACTGTGCTTGTAGTTTTTCCTCATAATATGGGAACGAATTATAATAGCCCATTACATATACTTCTGCTTGTGGATTTAATTTTTTTATTTCTCCTAAAATAGCTCCAACATTGGCTACTGTTTCCTTTGTCGCCTTAATAATGGCAGCCGTATTAATGCCCGTTTGCTGTGATTCTTTTAAAATAGGCAATAAATCATTGGCTCCAGCAGTTAATGTAATAATTTCAGCATTTTTAATAGCATCACGTAGCTTTACTTGCTCACTTGTATAGCCAAAGCCCGTCACTGCCTTTTCTACATTATTTTGGATATCTGTTAAAATATTTGTTGTTGTATAGCCTGACATCGCAAAGCCTTTGTTATAGGAAGCTAAAAAGCCCTCTTGTTGCAATGCTTGTGCTACAAAATCTGTGTAGCTTAGCCCAATAAGACCTAGCTCATTCATACCATGAGCTAATGAATCACCCAGTGCCACATAATCTGCCTGAACAGCCCAGCTCGGTGCTATATTGTCGGTTTGCTCCTCTGCATTGGCTGCTACAGGGGCAACTAACTGTAAAGCAAGTATACTTGTAGCTAAAAAACGAAATTTCTTTGATAATTGCATACACTTTCGCCTCCATCTATAAAATAGTACATGTAACCACCATTTTACTAGAGAAAGGTTAAAAATAGGTTAAATAATAATATTTTTTTAATTTCTATTCCTTATTTAGTCAGCTTGTATTTTTCCATAAATTCCACCACCCCCAACAGCAATCGCTAATTGACCTGTTCTTGCTTGATCAATGAATGTAGCAATTTTAGAGGGGACAATTTGTTCAAGCTGCTCTAGTGTTACATTGTGTAAAATATTCATCTCTGTTCCAAATGCTTGCAGTAATCGTTCCAGCATCTTAGGTCCAATTCCAGGAATAAAATCTAACGGCACCTGATGAATATAAGGGGGTCTATATCGAGTATTCAGTAAATCCTCCGATAGCTCCTGAATGCGTGTAGCCACACCTTTTATAATTTGTGTACTTCCACAATTTGTACAGTGAGTTGCTAGATTATCAAGCTGTTCACCACATTTTGCACAGACGGTTTGATGGTATTTACCAAGTAAAGGATTTAATCCATAATTTGCAAGGACTGCACGACCCTGCTGTTCATGAAGAGCCTTTTTTAGCTCTGTAAAATTGGCTGCTGCTAATCGTAGCTTTTGATATTCACGTGCTATTTTTCCAAGGGAATGAGCATCAGAGTTACTAACAAATGTATATGCCTGAAGCTCTTTTATTTGATTGACCATCATTGTATCAGAGCTTAACCCTAATTCAATAGCGTCTATCATCTTCGGATCAAATACCTCTGTTAAACTGCGCTGAACACCTTTGCCAAACAGGCTTTTAAAGGGGGTAAAAACATGTGCAGGAATAAAAAGCCCACCCAATTCATACACCTTTTGCTGTAATGTTCGTCCATCACAATAGATTCGCTGTGAGCTTAAATGGATATTTTTCATATGCTGAGCCATCCAATTTGAAAATTGCTTCATTAGCAAAAGTGTAGGGAAGTATGCAAGCACATGAATAGGGCCATGGCAAAATTGATCATAAATTTCAATTTCTGAACCTGGAATTAGTGTTGTTTCCTGAAAACGTAGCCCCCCTCCTTCTAGCTCCTTTAGTTCACCTTGCGCTAATAGCTCACTCATTTCCTCTATAACCTCTGGTGAATGACAATCGATAATACCAATAATATCTAACCCCTTTCTTGCACTGGCTGTTTCTAAGATGCGTGCTAATGTTAATGTTTTACTGCCTGTAATTTTCACAGCACGTCCACTAGCAGTACGACCAATATGAATATGTAAATCTGCATAAAACTCTTTCATTTATAGCACTTCCTTTTGTGTATGTTAAAAGAAAAGTACCTTACATTACTGCAAGGCATTTTATTGTTTATGATGACCTGCCATGTTAGGGTTCGCTTCATAGGCAGTTGATCCTTGAGCTGGTATTTCGGATGAATCATATGCTACTAATGTAACACCTATATCCTTCTCTAGCTTATTAATTTTATCAAGTTGCTGTTGATTGAGGTTGGCTAATTTTATTTCTTCCATTGTTTATCATTCCTTTCAACCATAAAGTTCCCTAAAATTAAGCTATCTATACAAGGAAATAGGCTATCAAGAAAGTGGAAATTTTCTTAATAGCCCATTGATATAGTATGCTCAATTATGTTGCTGCTACTGCCTTTATTTTATTGCTTGTAAATTGTTCAGGAATATAGGTTAGATATGGCTTGCCTGTCAATGCATGTGTCTGAATATCCGCGTAGACACCAAATACCTTTTGCAATAATGCAGGCGTTAGCACTTCCTCTGGTGTACCATAGCATACAATCCGTCCATGCTGTAGCACATATATTTGATCACAGTACATAGCCGCAATATTTAAGTCATGCAAAGCTGCGACTACTGTTAAATGTAAGGTTTGAATTAAATCCATCACCTGAAGCTGATGTTGAATATCTAAATGATTTGTTGGCTCATCTAGAATAAGCACCTGTGCTTGTTGTGCAAGTGCCCGCGCAACCATAACACGCTTTTTCTCGCCTCCTGAAAGGGAGCTAAAGCTGCGTTTTGCTAGATGCTCAATACCTGTTTGCTTCAGCGCATCTTTCACAATTCGAAAATCCTGCTCTTTGTCTAGCTCTAATAACTTTTTATGTGGTGTTCTACCCATACTAACTAAATCATGTACAGTAAAATCAAATAATACAGGTGTTTCTTGACTAACAACAGCTAAATTTTTGGCAATAGCTTTACTCGATTGCTTTAAAATATCGTGCTCGTTTAATAAAATTGTACCATTTTCAGGCTTTAATAAACGATACATATTTTTTAACAACGTTGATTTACCGCTACCATTAGGACCAATTAGCCCAACAAATTGCTTTTCCTTTATGTGAATACTCACTTCATGTAATATGCGCTGATCGTTAATGGAGAATGATACTTGCTTTGCTTCTAATGTCATCTTTTTAATCTCCTTCACCAAAAGAATAATTGTTACGACGGAGTAGCCAAATAAAGAATGGTCCGCCACAAAAGGCAGTAATAATACCAATTGGCATTTCCTGAGGAGCAATAATAATTCGAGCCACTGCATCTGCCCAAACTAAGAAAATCCCGCCCAATAAGGCACTAATGGGTATAACATATTTATAATTAGACCCGACAATTAATCGGACAATATGTGGAATGATTAATCCTACAAAGCCAATAGCACCGCTTACAGCAACAAGTACCCCTGTTAATAACGAAACAAGTAAGACAAGCTGTATACGAAATTGCTGAAGGTTGACACCTAATGTGACAGCAGCCTCTTCGCCCAATAATAGTAAATTTAAGTTTCGATAATGGAGCCAAAGTAAAGCAAATACTACTAAAAGGACGATAGCTGGAATGATAATATTTGTCCATTTGGCACCAGCTAAACTACCAAGCATCCAAAACATCACTGCCTTTAATGCACCCTCTTGCTTTGCCATCATTAAAATAAAATTCGAAACGGCTGTTAAAATAAAGGACACCGCCATGCCTGCTAATAGTAGACGAAAGATAGAAACACGCCCTCCAACACGCGATAAAAAAAATACAAGCACAATAGCAAATAATGACCCTAAAAAGGCGGATACGGAAAGAGCATACATACCTAAAAACGAAAAAGCACCTAAAATAATAACAGAGGTTGCTCCCACCGCTGCGCCTGAAGAAATACCTAAAATATAAGGATCAGCAATAGAATTTCGCACAAGCGCCTGAATAGCAGCACCTGCAATTGCTAAGCCTGCTCCAACAATAGCCGCCAGTATGACACGTGGCACTCGTATTTGCCAAATAATAATTTCCTGTGAGCGGCTCCAATCAGACTCTATAAAGTTATGTATAAAAGGTAGCTTCGAAAGAATCACCTTCCAAACATATAATGGCGTTACAGATACAGACCCAACCATTACAGCAAAGGTCATAGAAACGATTAATATGAAAACAAGTAGTACAGAAAATAATATAAACTTTTTATTCATTCAGTAAACTCCTACAAATTTGATGGATAAAGCAATTAGCTAATGCCTTTCAGAGCCTATGATTATTTATCTCAACAACAATAAAGTTGAAGCAAAATAAAAAAAGGCATTCTATACAAAAATATGCATAGAAATACCCTCGATTAAACAAAGTCAGAAAATAACCAGCTATTGTCCGTAATTGCTTGCATCCTCGTGGGCATTACAGGTATTACTAATTGGCAGGTCTCCTGGCTTCGATTCTGCGTCCTCTGATAGCCTTCCCATTTTTCAACAGTGGCATAAAAATCATAGAACTCGTCGTTACAGTTGCGGGACAGCGTCGGACTTTCACCGACTTCCCTTTTAAGTGACATAAAAAGATGTCACACCAATAGTAGCAAATAATATTAAATGATAACGACTCTATCATACAGTTTTATAGGTTGTTCGTCCATATGGAACTATTATTTAACAGCTCTATATTTTAGTTAACTAAATGAAATTTTTATGTTGACACAAATATATCCATTCTTTACACTAGCATTAATAACTATAAAAATTAGAGGTGAGAGCATGGCAACAGTTACAGAACACCGTCATCATAAATTAAGAACCGTAGATATCGCTTATATTGGCTTATTCTCTACACTAATGATGGTAGGTGCTAATATTACTTCCTTTATACCATTTTTAGTAGTGGGTGGTGTCCCAATCACACTGCAAACTTTCTTTGCCATTTTATCAGGTCTTATTCTTGGTAGTCGAAAAGGCGCGCTCGCTTGTACTGTCTATATGTGTATCGGATTAGCAGGAGCGCCTGTCTTTTCTCGCTTTGGTGGAGGCTTTGGGCAAATTTTAAGCCCTACTTTTGGTTTTATTGTGTCATATATTTTATTGGCATTTATTGCTGGTCTTATTGTCGAACGCAGTGGCACAAAAATGAGCTATATAGTGGCTGCGTTAATCGCCTTTATCTTTAATTATGTATTCGGCACAAATTGGATGTATTTTGCGTATAAGCTTTGGGCAAGCGCACCAGAAGGCTTTACATATAAATTAGCGTGGCTTTGGATGGTTCCACCACTACCAAAGGATGTTATCTTATCTGTCTTTGCAGGTATCTTTGCTTACCGATTACAAAAAACATTAAAAATTATTCCAATCAAATAAGCAAAAGAGCTGTGAGAAAGCCAATAAAACGTCAGCTTTCTCAACAGCCCTTCTATACATTAAATATATTTTTTTGCCCAGTCAATAAAGTTATCCATCACAACATCAAGGAATTTTACAGTTCCTTCATCCGTTAAATTTCCTTCTGCATCAAATTTCGTATGCACAGCACCAATATAAACATCGTTACCACTTAGTAATGGTGAATTGACACCAGGAGAGAATAAAATATCACGTAAATGTAATTGAGCTTTAACTGTACCTAAGTTCCCCATAGAAGCACCCATTATAATAGATGGTTTACCGATCATTACTTTATCCACACGAGATAACCAGTCAATAGCATTGACCATGACACCTGGAACTGTTCCATTATATTCTGGTGTTACCCATAACACAGCATCTGCCGCTTTTACTTTTGCTTTAAAATCAAGCACTGTTTGTGGTGGATCATTTTCGTTATCTTGATTATACATTGGTAAATCTTTTAAACTTAAAACTTCAAGATCGAATTTTTCTGCATAACGTTTTTGAATAAATTGAGCTAACTGCATATTATAAGATTCTTTACGGATACTACCTACGATGGCTACTACTTTCACGATGTTTCCTCCTAAATGAATATTAGTCATAGTATTTGTATAGCTATTCTATTTTATACCACATTAATAATACGTGACAAATTCTTCGACAGGCTTTCGATAGCCACGTAAACGACGGCTGCTTTCCTTTTCTTTGCCAATCGTAATCATCAGGACAATCTCATGCGTTTCTGGCACATTAAATAATGCACGCATTTGTTGCTGATCAAAGCCAATCATTGGGCAAGTATCCCAGCCACGATTTTTCGCTGTAAGCATAAATAGCATTGCAGATAGAGAGGCATTGCGAATTGCCTCTTCCTTCATAAATGCCTTGCCACGATCCTCATAAAATTTTGCATTTTCAGCTACAAGCTCATCTAGTTCACAGGCTGTAATAATGCCTAAATCTACCATACCTTGACTTAATTCAGCAGTATGTTTATATGCCTCTTTATCGCCTAATACAAGGACTACACCTGAAGCTGAATGTACCTTGTATTGCCCATATGCCGCCTCTCGTACCTTTTCTTTCATTTCCTCATCTAATACGACAATATAATTGGCATGCTGTAAGTTAAAGGCTGATGGTGCTAATTTGACATCCTCTAGAATAGGACGTATATCTGCCTCAGTCATCTTCACACCCTCTACAAAATTATTCGCAGAACGGCGCTTATCTAATAGCTTTGAAAATTCCATTTATGAATCCCTCACTACTTCTATTATCTTTAGCTTTATTAACAATAATTAAGGCGTTAATTACTAAAAAATCAAATTCCATTACTCATATTCTTTCTCAAATGTTTCAGAGCTTCGAACCGTATCAATCGGACGAACAAGCTTTTCAATCTGCTCACGCTTGGGCTCTAAAAATGGTGGTAATGATAGCTTCTCGCCTAATGTTTCATATGGCTCATCCCCCATAAATCCAGGGCCGTCTGTTGCAAGCTCAAATAAAATTTGTGGTGCTACTCGTGTATATAAAGATTCAAAGAAATGGCGATTCACATAGCCTGATGTATGGAAGCCAAAGCTTTCAAATCGAGTTGTCCATTCATCTAATACAGCACGATCCTCTACACGAAAGGCAGCATGGTGAACTGTGCCGAAGCCTTGACGAGCTGCTGGTAAAACTGTGTTATACTCTACAATAATTTGTGCGCCATTGCCCCCTTCACCTACTTCAAATAGATGGAAGTCGCCTTCTTCAGCAATTTCTGTAAAGAGCATTACCCTCTCTAGCATTTCTTTAAAATATTGAAAATTAGCTACACGAACAAATATAGGGCCTAATCCAGTAATCGCATACTCCAATGGAATTGGTCCATCTTGCCACGGTGTGCCTGATGCAACGCCTGTATTATGCTCGTCTGAAATAAGCTGATAGTGCTGATCGTCAAAATCCACAAAGGATAATGTTTTCTTACCAAACTGCTCTTTAATACCAGTATGTTTAACATCTAAACGGTCAAAACGTTTTACCCAGTAGTCGAGTGCTGCATCTGTTGGTACACGGAAGGAAGTTTTCGAAATTTCATTTGTACCATGTACACCCTTTGGAATATTGGGGAAATCGAAGAATGTCATATCTGTCCCTGCACTACCTTTATCGTCTGCAAAGAATAGATGATACGTTTGAATATCATCCTGATTCACCGTTTTTTTCACTAAACGCATACCTAAAACATATGTAAAAAATTTATAATTTTCTTCTGCACTACTTGTAATAGCTGTTACATGGTGTACACCTTTTAAATGATTCATTGTATGTTCCTCCTAATTATCTTTAATTCGAGATATTTGTATAAAAAATTTTATTGTTTGATAGCATTTTTGCCAACCTTTTTTAACGACAAAATCATCGTGTCCAGTTCTTGAGGTTCCAATACTTTAAAAATCTCATTGATCTTTTGTTCATGCTTAGGAAATGTTTCTTCCATTAAAGTGTATCCCTCCGGTGTTAGTAATATATACGTAACACGTCGATCTTTTGGACATGCTTTGCGCAAGACATAACCCTTGTGCTCAAGCTTATCAATTACATAGGTAATACTGCTACTAGCAATTAATATTTTTTTACCAATTACTTGAACAGGTTGTTCTCCATGATGATACAAAAATTCAAGAACAGAAAATTCTGTTGGGTTTAAATCGTATTGTAATAAATCTTTTTTCGTTGCATCCTGAATTGCTTGATATGCTCGAAACAGAACTGTGAACGCTTTTAAGTTACGATTATCTTCCTTCATGCAACTCCCTCATTTATTTCGAAGTTATTTATCTCTAATTCGAGATAATAATATCATAGCTGCTAGCAAAGAGCAAATAGATTGTTTATATTTCAGACTTATGACTGAAAAACCTTCATAAAACTAGCTATCACACTGATAGCGATAGCTAGTTATAATTATTTGATGCGTTTAAATTCTTTTTCTGTGCCATCCATAAATTCTACCTCTACCTCAATGCTTTGGTAATCATCAGCAATATTAAACACTTTGATTACTTGGTCAATAACCTCGTCATTGGATGTTGTCGATTCAAATGTGAGCTGTTTAAATAATGGCTCTAATTTTGTGTATGCCTCATCGCCCTGTAGTCTTTCGTTGTTACGGTCATCCTCTAGCTTTGCCTCTATGCCAGACCTTTTATTTTCATACTCTACCTCATATGATTCGGTAGCAGAGTAATCCACATCTAATGAAAACTCTACAAAATTATAGTCTGCTTGGTCTGTCACATTATCGCCAGCCTGCTGTGTTGTATTTTGCTCGACAGGGGCGTTTGTAGGAACGTCCTCCACCTTTTCTTTATCATTATTACAGCCAGCTAAAAGAATCGCTATCATAGGAATTGTTAATAAATATTTTATACGCAACCTCATCACTCCTTTCATTCCTATTCTTTCCTCTATTCATTAAAAATAACCCCAACAAGAGCATCTCCCAATATAGAAGATGCTCTTGTTGTTTGACTAATAATTGATATTAATATTATTTTCTTGAATGGCACGTGCTAGGCGAAGTGTTGATACGGCTAAATCCGCATATGAAACCTTTGCTGTAGCATTAAATTTATTTTGCTGTGCATCCATTAAGCCCATTGCATTTGCTATAGCAATATAGCCTGCATATTCAGGACTAATCGAGTCTGCGTCCGCAAAATTCAATTTATAAATATCGCTATGCTTTGCGGCATACTCTAGCTTTAGTAATTTAATATACCATTCAGCAAGCTCCTGACGACTTAGCTGTTCATTTGCTGCAAATTCGTTAGCAGGCTTTAAAATACCGCTTCGTACAGCTTGTTCAACTACATAATATAAAGGATGCTTTTTATCAATATTACCAAAGGATTGCACATCCTCGCCCTCGCTAAAATAATGACCATATGTTAAAGAATTTAGTAAAATTTTTAATGCTTCACCCTTTGTAATAGCTTGGTCAGCATTAAAGCTTGCAGGGTCCTTTACTACTAAAATATTTTGCTGTAACAAATAATTCAATTCCTTCGCAGCTGTTGGATGGGAAATAACAGCGGCTTCCGTTGAATTATCTTCTGTTATTAACCATTCACCTGTTGTCGCATCAATGAAATTATAGGAGCTACCCTCAAAAGTTGGTGTATATACTAAATCATAATGCTGCTTATTATCATTTGTATTTTGCTCTATATATTGCAACTGTAGCTCCAATGCTTGACTATACAATTCCTTTGCTTGTTCAGCAGGAATTGCCTTGCTGATAGATGGCCAGTTTTGAATATCATGGTTGATCGTATAAATTGAGCTGAATGAACCATCATGACCGATTGTTACTAAAATCTCTTCACCTATTACTGGTAGTCCATTGACAATACGTGGGAATGTAAACATGTATTCCTTACTATCATGATTGATAGTTGCTTCATCAATTGGCTTTGAATATTCATGTAAACGTGAAGGAGCGTATTCTTTTAAATAATCAATTGCTTTTGATAATGCCACATCGCTTCCAATCATCGTTGTTTTGTCATCTAATTCTAAAAACTCTCTGCTAAGGTCTTGATAATGAAGAAGCTCTCCTGTCGCCTTATCAATTTCTATATTTGTGCCAACGCTATTATTCCCTTGTGTATAGGAATATTGAATAGAGTAAATCGTTCTTCCATTTTCGAGTTCTCTTTCATCAATCATTTCAATGTTTAGCTCTGTCTTATCTGTGCTTTCTTTTAAGATCGTTTTGGCAAATGCCTCTACCTCTGCAACGGTCATATCTTTTTTCCGTGGTGCTAATGGCTGAGCAGAAATCCTTTCCAATTCTTTCACCTTTGGAAGTCCAGCTGTGAAGCCATTTGCTGTTTGCCATTGACCTGATAAAGCATGTACGCCATTAGAGCCTGATGCTGGTGCATAAACAAGCTTTACACTTGGTTCGCCTGTTTGATAGTCATAATCAATTGTATAACGCAACACTACTGAAAGGTTGTCACGCAGCTGTGCAAGTATATCAGCTTCATCCTTTTTCTGATCAACACGATCAAATGTAGCTTGACTAATTGGCTTTGCATAGCGATAGAAGCTAGTAACCTCCCCATTTGCAAGCACCTGGATAGAGATTTGCTGGTCCATAATCGGTACATTATTATGTGTTGGCGCATACGTAAATGCATAAGTAATTGGCTCCGATAATGGTCTAGACATATTATAATAGTGGCTCAATCCATCTGGTTGAAGCTGGTATCCTTCTGTATTTGGTAGCTTTTTTAGGAAGTCATATGCAAGCTGCTGTGCCTCTGCTTCAGAATACTTTGCTGGATAGATCGCATCTGCAATGTTAGCAGGCTGATAGTAAAAACTTTCAAGCTCTAAATCATTGTCCGTGAAGGTAAAGCTTCCATAGACATCTTTACCATTAACGGTTTTATGGAAGCTAAGCTCATAACGAATCGTTTTATCATCTCTAAAATAATGACCACTGCCTAGATGAAATTCATCATCCGATACAAAGCTAAATTTTCCTTGGAATAGTTCATGAACTTTCTTAATCAGTGTACTTTTTGTCACATTTGTTTCTGTTGAAGCAACTAGAATTTCAATTTTTTCTGATGGCTCCTTTACATTGGCAGAAGCCTGAGAGATTGGTGAAAGTAAACCTACAGTAAATGCTGTAGATGTTAAAATGATTCCTAAGTTTTTAAATTTACCCAAAATACCCCTCCTACAAAAATGTTTACCATAATTATAATATAATTACCTAGATTTAAAAATATTTATTTCACTACTTTTTTACTATGTTGAAATTTGAGCCTAGTAATAACCAGTTTTGCGGGAATGGCAGCCCTAGTTTCCAATAGCCAATACCTCGAAGCTGATATTGCTTAATAAGATTAAATTTGGCTTGAATCGACCTAGCATCTTCAAACCATACCATATGTGCTCTGCCCTGCTCATCATAATATTCAAAGAACGGCGCTTGAGCTCGCCAATCATATTGAATAGCAGCATGATAACGTTTTGCTACCTCAATCGCTCTTTGTGGACTAAGTGCCTCTGCATAAGGTCCTCCCTGTACAAAGGGTAATGTCCAATCATAGCCATATAAATTTTGCCCAAGCATAATTTTATGTGCGGGTATCTCACTAACCGCATATTTCACAACTGCCTCCACTTCAGGCAATGGAGAAACAGCCATTGGTGGTCCTGCAGAATATCCCCATTCATAGGTCATTAGTAATGCAAAATCTACAATTTCTCCATGTGCTCGATAATCATGTGCCCCTGTCCACTGTCCTGTGGTGTCATCTCTTGTTTTAGGTGCTAATGCTGTAGATACGGTATAGCCTTGCGCATGAAATTTTTCAACGGCTCTTCTTAAAAAGTTATTATAGGCTTGTCGTTGGTCAGTAGGTAGGCTTTCAAAATCAAAATGAATATCTTTCACATCTCCTAAGCGCTTTGCCTCTACAAGAATATTGTCAAAGAGTATATCCTGCACGGCGGTACTTTGAAAAATATCTCGTGCCAGCTCACCACTAAAAGCAAAATCCTCCAGATTGGAAATAACCATTGCAAGAGAGGCTCCTGTGTCATTTATGATTTGTGTAACACCTTGACTTGGTGGTTTCTGTAAGCTACCATCTCGTTTTACCTCATAGCTAAACAATGCTAAATATGTTAAATACGGTCCCGCTTCTCTAGCCTGCTCTAACAGTGTTTCGCTAACGGCTGTTCCTCTTGGCTCTAAATATGCCAATGTTTCTGCTGTTGTTTTGGGTGGTTGTGGAATATAGAGCCTTAGCCCAATAGATAATATTTGATTGGGATGAATGCCATTTACTTGAGCAAGCGTTAGATAGTTTATACCGAAGCGCTGTCCAATTGACCATAAGCTATCGCCCGGCTGTACATAATAAAAGCTCCCAACAATCGGAATGACAAGAGCTTGCCCCACCACTAATTGGTCTGGCTCTGGAATTTGATTGGCATCTACAATACTTTGAACCGTAGTCCCATATGCCTGTGCAATACCCCATAAAGACTCACCAGCTTGTACAACATGTATTTGAATGATATTGCCTCCTTCTAACATGATACAATCACACTTATAAACCTTATGATAGCTATATGGAAAAGATGTCTTACAAAAAAATCCATCGCCACTAAAAGCGAATGGATTTTTCTTGCTCAATATTTTTATAACAGACTCTGTAATAATAATTAACTACTACAAATGCACTAAGCTGTGCCAGAGAGCCTAGGAAGCTAATTATATCTCGTATACTCGCCTCTATATTGATAGCAAAAGCTTGAACAACAAAGCCTCCTAGCATACATATCATAAAAATTTGATAGGCTTTAAAGGTTTTCGCTTCTAATGGCTCATTTCGATACATATATAGCAATAATTGAAACACATAGTACATAAAAACAATAAACAAAAACTGTATAAACTGTGTGCTAATCCCTTGAAATATTTCCAGTCCAAACCATTGAGCAATCTCTACAATAAAGGACAATACCATTAAAATAATAGCAAAGTTCTTTGTCCAGCGTTTTAAATTATGGAAGGCTGGTAACAAATGAATACCAACTATAAAAAATAAATAGCCAAGAAAATCTGGTAAAATATCTGGTATCCAAAAAAAGTGTAAATCCAAAAAGATAAAGGCGAAACCATTCGATAAATATACATATGGATTTTTCATTGCTCCCCCTCCTTATATGTTTGCCCCTTCAGCAATGTGCTTTCTTGTTGATCCTTAATTGTGGCAGGCTGTTCGATTTGCTCCTCCTTATATTGCTCTGCATAAATGATATTTCCTAACCATGCGATCAATGATAATGAAAACGTCATATAAACAAGCTTGCCCTTTGTTAATCCCTTGTAATAAACCAAGACGATAAACAATAATAGTCCAAGCATTGCAACAATAAGCATAACGTTTCCAAATAAATTTCCCTCTCCATACAAAACTTTAGCAGCTTGCTTTCGTTCCAATGATTGCCCTGTTATAACGAGTACTAAAAAGGCGAGCGTTGCGAATGTTACTGCAAGTGTAAGCATGGCTGGTAGCGAAAATCGTTTCCTTTTTTGTCGCTGGTTGCTTATTAAGGCTTGTCGTAATTGTTTTGAAAACTGCTTATTTGGCTCTAAATCGGGGCGCTTTATTTTATATTTCATAAATCATCCCTCCCCACCCTTTTTCGAAGCCTTGTCATTGCTCGGTGAAAGTCGACACGTACCTTTACCTCTGAAATCCCCAATATCGCTGCTGTTTCCTGAATGGTGTAGTCCTTTAACATACGACAAATAATAATTGTGCGATCATGCGATTTTAATGTCATTAATGCCTCCTGAATGAATTGCCATTGCTCACGCTGCTCAACGACCTCCAAGGGCTTTGGCACGTCCTTTATAGATGGCTGCCAGCTAAGCTTCTCAAGTAAAAGACGCTTTATTTTTTGCTTTCTATGTATATCCATCGCTGTATTGCGAGCAATGGATAAAATCCATGTTTTAACCTTTTCTTTGTTCCTCAACTTATCTAATTGCTTTAGCACCTTGAAAAATGTTTCCTGTGTAATATCCTCTGCTTCCTCTCGGCTATTCGTATAATAAAGCGCAAAATGATACACATCTCGATGATATAAGTCGTACAAACGTTCTATTTTAAGCGTATTCTTCGGCAAAGCTTCACCCCCTTTTTACCTTACAAATAAGTCGTAGCATAGCCTTTTTTGTTACACATTTCCCACAAAATTTTTGTAGAACTAGCATCATATGCCTTATTCTTTTTGCAGTTATCGCTCTTGTATAATGAAGCTATGATAAGGAGGTGTTAGGTTGCGTTTATTTTACCAACAAAAAGTCATCGGTAAGAAATCACGTAAGCTTCAACAAATCCCATTTTTTATCGAGGAGCCTGTCACAACATTACAAGATTTGCTTATTCAGCTTGTCACACAAGAGGTACAGCGATATAACGAAAAAATAGTTGATACACCGCTTTACCTCGATTTAACAAACCAGCAATTGGAAGAGGCAGCCCAATATGGCAAAGTACATTTTGGAGAGAAGAAAAACAGCACTATACAACAGGTTGACCAAGCCATCTCCACAATGCTACAAGCTTTTGAGGATGAGTTATTTTTAGTGCTTCATCATGAGGAAGCCATGCAATCACTCGCTACACCATTAACCATACAGGAAGACGATGTTTTTACATTTATTAAACTATCAATGCTTGCAGGACGCATTTGGTAAGGAGGGGCTTTTATGACATTATCACATGAACAAAAAACGCATTTTCAACATATAGTCGATACCGCACCTACAGCTATACAGCCACTAGCAACAGCCTTATTCAAATATATGGACAACCGTGACGATGATATTGAACGGTTAATTGCCACACAGCACTACCAAACACTTCAGGAACTCTTTAATGGACCATTCTTTGATGTGCTTACCCTTTTTTCTTCACAGGAACGCGCAAATACAATTAAAACGCTAGCACTACGGTTTGACACAACTATGTTTCAAACAGGTATTTTGCGTCGATCATTCCGCTCAGCTCAGCCTGTACAAGATCACCTTTTTCAATGCCTTCAACTAATAGAAGAAATGCTAACGTTTGAGGAAATTAGTTTGCAGGAGCTGTTGACTAAGCATCAGCAATATGAACATGGAACATATCCAAACTATCATGCCTATGTTTTGAAAAAAGACAAGATAAAGGTAATTGATTTTACAGTTTTTGAGCAATTGCTTGCTGAAGAGCTATCCTTACAAAATACTTTGATTGAAGAGGCAGTTGAGAGTATTTTATTTGATGAGCATCGCAGTAGCTTTTTTGGTTATCCACTTATTCGTGGCATTTTTAAATCAACGAATACACGCATGCACGAGGCACTTGGTAAACTACTTGTAGCGGCAGCACGTCAAGAAGGGCTACGACAAGCTATTGTGGAAAATATCGACCATGGTAATCTTGAGGCACAGTTGAAAATGATGAAGCTTATTCAAGAGCATAAGCTTACACGCTTCTCCTCTGTTATTCGTGCAATCGATACATGGATGGGGCTTGGCTATAATAGCTTTGATAATCAAAAGATAACAGAGGAAGTATTATCTTTAGCTATTCAGGCAATCGAGGAGGATAGCTTTACTGAAGAATTATTACAAAGCGAGCGTACAATTGATATTTTCGTTGCACTTTGGGCAATCTCCACAAAAGATTATACAAAGCTTGATGCTGTGCTGCCTGAGCTATTGAAGCGCGACAAACATATTCAGCTTACAGCACTTGCCTTTTTAAAAAATCTATCTAAGATTCCCTTTACAGCACCATATGTAAAGGAACTGATTTTAACGACAAAGGATATTGAGTTGTTTGCTTTTGCATGGGGCAATTTTATTTATGCCAATCACTATATTAATAGTGAGTATGCTCAAGATAATGATTGGGATAAAACGTTGCAAAGCTTTATGCAGGAAAATGTTCAGCTACAAGGGATTGAATATCCATTTTTTGAGCAGATTGAATGGGCAAAAAGTGAAATCTCTAAAGAAGGACTTACAATTACAGGGAAGCCATTACCCTTTGTCTTTGTACATCTATTATTAGAGGACTTAGTTTCCATCCAAATTATTTTGGCACATCATGTACAGGATGAAGCATTGTTCCAACGAATTATTGCACAGGCAGATTCCTATTCACCAACGAGCAGAATTGGTTTACTAAATATTTACTGTCTGCACCCAACAACACAGGGACAGCGTGAATTTCTCTTTAGCTCTCTACGCGATCGAAGCTCCATTAATCGCTCCATCGCACTTAAGAAAATACACGAGCTAACACCAACGACAGATGAAATATTAAAAATTGAAGATTTATTAGCTAATAAATCAGGGGCTCTACGTAAAGAAGCAATTTCACTCCTAAAGGTACAGCCGCAGGACAGTGTTTTACAAAGCGCTGAAAGATTGATTAAAGATCGTAAGCAATTAAAGCGTCTTGGAGGGCTTGAATTATTGCTAGAGGCCTCCAAAAAATCTGCTATAGCAAATGAGCAAATTATTGCTCTTTGTGCATTATTGCCAAAAGTAACAAAGAACGAGCAAGTGCTATTAGATCAGCTAGTGACACAGGATGTACCAGAATATAATGAGCATAATGGCTATGGCTTATATACGCCACACCCTCCTGTTCAATATGACAGCATTACTAGCGGAGCGATTAATATGAATGCTGGCGAACCTTGGCAGCAGCTTGTTCCATTATATGTACAATCACCAACACCATTAGAGAAATTCTTTCAATACGATGTTACAAAGCTACTGCATAAACTTGAGCAGCTTATTCACATCCTTGATGAAAATGCTGATTATGAGTATGAAACCTATCAATGGAATGACACAACAATTACGACAACATTAGGTCAAAGATATAGTTTGATAGCTACTAAAACAACTAATCAGCACCAAGCAAATCTTGATGTGCATCCAATACCAGAGAAAATTGTGCAATGGATTCAAACATCTATGTTTAGCTGTGAAGATTTAGCCTATTTTAACTTTTACAATGACCTATACGAATATCCTACTGCTCAAGATCTTACAGAGGAAGCTCATACGCTAATTGCTCCCTTCTTCCATTATGAAGAAATCAAAAAGAATATCGCCAAATTTAATGCTTTAAAGCATAAATATACGCTTGAACAAATCTTTGCTGTGCTTATGCAGGATAACAAACATATTGAGGAAGAATCCGTGTTGCATAAGGAAGCAATCACTTTATTAGAACAGCACTCGCCAGCATTTAACAGCTTTGAGCAGGCAGTTGGTATTATGCTACAGCTCTTACAGCAACTTTCTGCTGAGCAATGGCAAATTAATATACGAGATAACAGCTATTATTACTACCGTGCTACATTGACAATTATTGATTTAGATGTGATTCAACTATTTGTAGATCGTTGCCTAGCTGACTACTCAACTTATGGAGAATATATTAAAATGCTAGCCATTAATGAGGAACTCACAAAGCGCCTACCAAAAGAGCATTATCGTCCAAATCTATATAATTTAACACTTTTCCAATACTTAGATGGTCTGCAAGTTGGTCTGTTTACACAGGATCATTTATATGAGGCAATCTTTACAAATACGCTAGCTTCTGACATATTGATTGAGCCAAGTAGACTATTAGAGCGTTATGAAAAATCATTTGAAGATTTATCAATGCTATTAACCATTCGTGAACAAGCGATTGACCGTATTTTGTCTATAGAGCTTAAACGTGGTGATACACCTACAGCCGTTACTAAGCTTGTTAGTAGTATTGCCTATATAGAAGGTATTGATTATTTCTTAAAAATTTTACAGGCTCTTGATGGTGAAAAGCTTGCACGAGGCTATATTTGGCAGGCTGAAACGAAAAAGGATGTATTTTCTCAATTACTAACAAGCTGTTATCCTCACAAAGAGGATACGGCACAGCAATTAAAAGTAGCATGGCAGCAAACAGATATTTCCACCGAGCGCTTAATTGAGGCAATGATGTATAACCAGCATTGGATAGACCTTGTTAGCGAAGTAATTGGCTGGGAAGGATTAAAGGAATCTGCTTGGTACTTCATCGCCCATACAACGGATTCTTTAACAGATTTCGCTAAAGATCAAATCGCCCTGTTCTCAAGCATCCCTGCTGAGGATTTTAGTGATGGTGCGTTTGATTTAGCTTGGTTCCAAAATGCCTACCAAACACTTGGGGCAAAAAAATTCCAGCTCGTTTATGATGCAGCGAAATATGCATCAGAGGGAGCTAACCATCGTCGTGCACAGCTCTATGCAGACACAGCCATTGGTAAGCTGCGTCCAAAGCCATTAATGGAGGAAATTCAGGATAAGCGCAATAAAGATAAGCTACGTGCGCTTGGACTAATTCCATTAAACAAATCAGATAAAAAAGACGCTCTTACACGCTATCAATTTATCCAGCAGTTTTTAAAGGAAAGTAAGCAATTTGGCGCGCAACGCCGTGCAAGTGAGGCACGTGCCGCAAGTATTGCGTTAGAAAACTTAGCACGTAATGCGGGAGATGGCGAAACAACACGCTTTATATGGCGTATGGAGCTATTTGCCTTTAACGATATTAAGCATTTATTGACAGCACAGTCTATTGAACAAATTACTGCTTATTTACAAATTGAGGAGGATGCCTCTGTTACAATTATTGTTGAAAAGAATGGCAAGCGTTTAAAAAATATTCCTGCCGCACTTAAAAAACATGCGGATGTTGTTGCCTTGCAGGAAGCACGCAAGGAATTACAAGAACAATATAAACGAGCACGTCCAGCACTTGAGCAAGCAATGGAAATAGAAACGGTATTCCCTGCTGAGGAGCTTCTCCATTTATTAGATCATCCAATTTTAGCACCTCTTTTACAAAAGCTAGTCTTTAAATGTAATGAGCATCTTGGCATGCTTACTTCAGAGGGCTTGCAATTAGTATCAGCAGATATTATGCCACTTGCACCAACAGCAACTTTAAAAATCGCGCATCCCTACCACCTGCTTGAAAGTGGGCAATGGCGACAATGGCAAGCCTATCTATTTGAACATAAAATACAGCAACCATTTAAGCAAGTATTCCGTGAGCTGTATATCATTAATGCTGATGAAAAGGGGCAAAAGCAATCATCACGCTATGCAGGACATCAGGTAAATCCATCACAAGCAGTAGCGTTGTTAAAAACACGAGGCTGGCAAATTAGCTATGAAAGTGGACCGCGTAAAGTTTATTATAAGGAAAATATTGTGGCATCTCTCTATGCACAGGCAGATTGGTTTACACCAGCAGAAATTGAAGCACCTACGATTGAAGGCGTTTATTTCTATGATCGCTTAACAGGCAAAAATATCGCTTTAGATACTATTCCTGCAACGATATTCTCTGAGGTTATGCGTGATATTGATCTTGTTGTAAGTGTTGCGCATATTGGTGGTGTAGACCCTGAGGCAAGTCATTCTACCATTGAAATGCGCAGTGTTATTGTTGAGGAATTAGTGAAATTACTAAAGCTAAGCAATGTAGAAGTGAAAAAGCAGCATGCGCTTATTACAGGAAAACTTGCCAGCTATTCCTTACATCTAGGCAGTGGCGTCGTACACCAAGTGGGCGGCTCAATGATTCCCATTATCGCTGTGCCAGCTCAGCATCGCGGACGTATTTTCCTGCCAATGGTAGATGATGACCCACGCACGGCTGAAATTATGTCAAAGCTGTTATTACTAAGTGAAGATACAAAAATAAAAGACCCAGCCATACTAGGTCATATTCGTAGCTATGAACAAATGAGTTAAAAATATGTATAGCAAAAACAGGTGATTATGAAAGATCACCTGTTTTTATTGTTCATCCGTTTTAATCATATCAAATAATAGTGGTACATTCGTTCCTCGCTGTAATGAATGACAGCCTTCCATTAAATGTCCCCAGCTTTTGCGCATTTTTTCCTTGTAAGGTAGCATCGCATCTACTGGCACATATGCTTTTAAATAGTCCTCAATCGTACCTGATAGATTTTCGATAAAGGCATCCGCTTTTTGAATTTTCTCTGTTGCAATTTCATTGCGTTCATCCCATAATACATGCTCTAAGTTTGTAGAAAAATAAAAAAGCTGATAAGGCACTTGCAAACGTTGAATGCTAAAATGGTCATGGGCAATTAAAATCTTGGCATTCTTGGCCTTCATTTCATTGCGCTGTTCAATTTGCTCCTTGCGCTTAGCTGACTTTACTAAGATCGCATCCTCTGTATAAAATAGATTTTGCTTAATACTCTCATCTACCTTGACATATTCAGGCGCAATAAAACAACCATCTGCATCTGTAATATGGACAACGGCTGTTAAATCCTTTGCTAAAAACTTATATTTTTCTAAATAACTTTGAATCGCTTGTACAACACTATTTTTAATATTGGGCACACGCTTATGCTTATCCCATTTTGTTAACATATCCTCACGCTGCACATCAAAGCGTATGGTCGAATTTGCAAAATGGGCATCTAAATAATCCTCTAAAATAACTTGCTCTGTCTGCCCTTCAACAATAATTAATAGCACCTTTTTAGTCATGCTGTACACCCGCTTTACGAAAGGCACGCTTTATTTTAAATGTTTTTGTTTCCTTATAAAGCTCCTCATCCTGCCCACCAAGCTGAATGGCACGAAGATATGCATCTCTTGCGTTATTTGCTTCTTTCATACCTTTTAACTGTATATAACGATGATTATCATTTGTTGTTGTAAACCATAGATTGTTAATTGCTAACACCTCTAACACACGTAGATTATGGGATGTAAAAATAAGCTGCCCTTTTCCATCCTCATCTATCACTGTTAACAGCTCCCCTAGCAAATATTCAAAAATACCTGAATCTAACTCATCAATAACAACACAAGCATTAGGGTTATTGTAAACAGCAATCAGCACGCTAAGAATGGCGATAATTTTTAAAATCCCCTCTGACTCTGTGCGTAAGGGCAATGCTTGCTCACCACGCTGGGATAAAAATTCAAAGCGCATACCCTGCTCACCACTATCCAGCGTCTGCTTTGTAATCACATTAATCTTGATGGTTAGCTCTGGAATAATCGCCGATAGCACACGATTGCTTTGCTCAATTACCTCGCAGAGCGCGTAAAAGGCATCCTCTGGCAATAAGGCTGGTCCCTTTAAATCATAAGGAATAAGACCTCTTGTTTTTTCTAGATGAATACTAAAGGGCATCATTCGTTCTTCAAATAATGGCGCGATATTTTGCGTATTCACAACATGTAAATCACGATTAAAATCAATAGCAATATTGTGCAATAGCTGTATTTCCTGTTCAGAAAGTCGTGCTTGTACGAAAGGCTGTAAATCTTTATGGAATAAAAAAGATTGATATTGCTTTCTTGCTAACTGTTGAAGGACAAGTAATTGAATGCGTACTTCCTCATTAATATTCGCTAGACTTGATTTTCGAATATGCACATCCTGCTCTGTGACAGCCATTAAAACTTTAGCACGCTTGCCTTTAATATTTTCTTTATAAGAAAGACGTTCTACTATTGGATAGAGTCGATGCTGATCCTCCTGTAGCTCCACATAATAGAAGACAAAAAATGTGCCAAATTCATTCTCCACTAAAAATTCGAAATCAAGGCTTGCTGTTTGCTCCCCAGCCATAATTAAGCGTTTGTTCTGTGCAGGTAGCTTGCTATCACCTGAAAGCAGCGTTTTTAATAACGCAAATGCGTCTACAATGGTCGTTTTGCCTGAGCCATTTTGTCCATACAAGCCAACAACATTTGCCTGTAGAAATGTATCAAAACTCACCGTAAGTACAAGTTCACCATGCCCTACATTTCGTAAATTTTGCATAGTTATTTTTTTCACTTTGATGATTGCCATTTGCTAAACATCCTTTAGCTTTTTTCACCTAGTATAAGGAAAATTATGCTGTTTTATAACCATGTTAGTTTTTAGCCTATGACAATCATCCGTATAGGCATATAGTAGAAAAAATAAAGAAAGGTGTGTTTTATTGGTTTATCCTCGATTAGCTCCCGAAGATTTTAACAAACAATTTCATCCGGGCATGAAAATATGGGTTTCACTTCCAACTGGTACGTATTCAGGTACATTGATTCGAACATTTGGTTCAAGAGGTAGAACGGCTGAAATCCAGCTAGATAATGGACAATTGGTGACAGTTGATGTTAGTCAAATTACAGCGGCAGGTACAGGAACACCACAACATGGCGGCTCTTATCCTCCTTCATATCCACCACGCCCATATCCGCCGCATTCCTATCCACCACAGCCTTATCCACCGTACCCATATCCATCACCATTCCCACCAGCTCCATATCCAGGAGGACACTATCCTAATTATCCACCACCTTTAATCCCCGGTTTGCCAAATATATTGCCAGGAATCTTTGGTAACTCACGGTAATAAAAGAAGGCTTTCCTCTCGTTCTTGTAAAGAACGGTGGAAGCTTTTTTTCATGGAATAATCAAATTGTATCTTCTCATCTTTTTATTATTCCAAAAAAATAAAATTATTCCATTTTCTAATTTATTCACGCCGACAACACAAGTCGAAATACCTATAAATAAAACCGTAATTCACTTTTATCCAATAGCTGATTTTAGGTGTAATTAAATCGAGCTTCGCTTTTATACTATTAATTATTTACTTTTTGCATATATAATGCATAAATCATAAAAATAAAGGACTAAAGAATCAAATTATTCTATTTATTTTTGCTATTGCAAGCTTTAAATAGTAAGTTTTTGGGGTTGTGAATCATTTTTTTTGGCAGTATAGTTGTTTAATATATAGAGATAAATATCTTATTTTACATTTATAAACTATGGGACATGTGAACTTCTATTAATGTAACATCAAATATTTTTAGATTTATTTAATGATATAAGGAGGAGCAGTATGACAAAAGGGAAGAAGCGCAATATGTCCATTAGTACAAAGTTAACCGCTATTATGGTAAGTATTTTATTATTATTCGGTTTAGTTACTTTAGGTCTTTCTTATTATATAGTAAGAAATAGTAACCTAGCAGACATGGATCAATCACTTTATGATAAAGGGATGATCTTAGCCAAAACGGTTGATACCGAAACATTGAAATCCATTTTAGAAAATCCGACAGCTAATAATGCTGATGCTATTCGTTTAACAAAGGAAATGGACACGATTAATGAGCACTCTGAAAGCATTACAAACCTTTATATCATTACGGTTGATGGCGAAAAGATCAATGCACCTGTACTATCAACTAGCATTTTAGAGTTAGGGGCAGAATATAACCAAGATATGCTTGCTATGGGTATCTCTGCTGATTTTCTAGCAAGAATTAAAGAGGTTTTTAACGCACAAGAAGCAACTGCTACAGATATATATAAAGATGAATTTGGTAGCTTTAAAACAGGTCTTACACCTATTTTAGATGAAGATGGCTCTATGTTAGCTGCCTATGCTATTGACTATGATGTATCAATGGTCACTGGCAAAGCGATGACTGAGGCACTTTGGATATTGGTTGTAACTGTTATTTTCTTAGTTGGTTCATCCATTGCTGTCTACACACTATTAAGAAAAAAATTAACACCTATTCAGCAGCTTTCTCTACAATCTAAAAAAGTAGCAGAGGGTAACTTAGAGCTTGAGCCATTACCAGTTACTTCAACGGATGAAGTAGGAACACTGACACAAAACTTTAACTCGATGATTGATAATTTAAAAACAGTTATCAAAAGTACAACAAATGTTTCCGCTCGTGTTTCCAATACAGCCAGTGTTTTATCAACAAATATGCAGGAAGCCTCAGACTCCTATAATCACGTAGCCTCTGCTATGCAGAAGATTGCTAGTAGTGCTGACCTACAAGTTCAAAAGGCAAAAGAAAGTACAATTACTATTGAGGAAATGAGTATTGGTATCCAGCGCATTGCGGAAACATCGAATGAAATTTCGGAATCATCCATCCAAGCTTCTGAGGAAGCTGAAAAAGGCAATGAATCCACAACTAAATCTGTTACACAAATGAATGCTATTAGTGAGGCAGTTAATCAATCTGCCGCTTCAGTTAAATTGCTTGGTGAGCATTCTACCAAAATCGAAGAGATTGTTGGCATTATTACAGGCATTGCCTCTCAAACAAATTTACTTGCATTAAATGCAGCTATTGAAGCTGCTCGTGCTGGTGAAGCTGGCAGTGGCTTTGCAGTAGTAGCTGATGAAGTCCGTAAGCTCGCTGAACAATCAGAGGCATCTGCAAGAGAGATTTCAACACTTATTTCTCGCATTCAGCAAGATACAAATGAATCGGTTAATATTATGGTTCGCGCTGTAGAAGAGGTCGATAATGGTATTATCATGATTAACAATTCCGAAAAATCATTTAGCCAAATATTAACATCCATTCACCATGTGACAGGACAAATTCAAGAGCTTTCTGCCACAATCGAGGAAATGGCTGCTGGTATGCAAGAAGTAACATCAGCTGTTAAAGATATGGAAAGCTTCTCTATTGATTCAAAAGAACATACAAGTGCAGTAGCGGAAACTTCTGCTTCTCAGCTAAATACAGTTCAACGTGTTTCAGAAGAAGCTCAAGTATTATCCGAGTTATCTGATGAATTATTAAATGTTGTCAATACATTTGTAGTGAAATAAAAAAGAAAGGGCTGCCATTATAAGGAGTGCTTCAGTGCCCCTTTATAAGTGACTGCCCTTTTCTAAACTAGGAGTTGTCATGATTGAATATAAAACAAGAATTTGATTTATTTACATCACAGCTTTCTGAGCAACGGGCTCTACCATCCAATCGTACACAACTATTGCATCAAGAAGATTTACTAGCTTATCAACTATTAAATCAAACAAATGCCGATTATGATAAAACAGCATCCATCCCTAAAGTATTTTATCAAGCAGCACAGCAATTTGCCGATCGTATCGCATTATCCTTTGAAGATGGGATGATAACTTATCGCCAGCTAAATGAACAATCCAATCAAATTGCTCATATGTTAGTTGCCAATGGACTACAAAAGGGAAACTATGTTGCTATTTTTATGGAACGCAGTAAGGAAACCATCGTTAGTTTATTAGCCATTTTAAAAGCTGGCGGTGTTTATGTTCCAATTGATCCAAGCTATCCAAAAGAACGTTGTCAATACCTTTTAAATGATACAGGCGCATCATTTATTATGACAAAAGGTGAGTATACTGAATTACTAAATGATTTTATACATAATGATGTCCAATCGCACACCGTATTGACCATTAATGAGATGAAAGCTGATTTTTCTAAGGAAGATTTACATATTGACATACTTCCAAGTGATTTAGCCTATATTATTTACACATCTGGTTCAACAGGTAAGCCTAAGGGTGTCATGCTAAAGCATAGTGCAGTGATTAATTTAATAACAGACAATCAAAGAATCTATCATGCTACTAAAGAAGATGTTTATTCACAGTTTATCTCTTACAGCTTCGACCCTTCTGTTACAGAAACGTTTACTGCCTTCTTTTCAGGAGCAAGACTACATATGCTAACAAGCGAAGAGCGTTTATCCATTGAGGCATTTGCGGATATGATTGCGCGCGAAAAGGTCACAACTGCTACTGTACCAAATGCTTTCTTTACACAGCTAGCTACATATTTACCTGCTGAATACCGCGAGAAATTAACAACACTTCGCTATTTATCTGTAGGTGGAGAAGCACTAATGCCTGCTATTGTACAAAAATGGCAGGATAAATTCGGGCTATCAACGGAAATTATTAATGTTTATGGGCCAACTGAATGTACGGTATTGTCCTCATACTATAAAATAACAAGCCCGCTAACAGATATACAATCAAGCATTCCTATTGGTAAGCCTATTGCCAATTATGAAATGTATGTTGTGAATACTGAAGAACAGCTCTGTCCTATTAATGAAATCGGTGAATTATATATTGCAGGTGCTGGACTAGCGGCAGGTTATTTACATCAGCCTGAAAAAACGGCTGAGGTTTTTGTGCCCCATCTATTTAAGCCAGACCAAAAAATGTATCGCACAGGTGATTTAGTCCGTTTATTGTCTAGTGGTGTGATTGAATTTGTTGGACGTAAAGATTCTCAAATTAAAGTACGAGGATTCCGTATTGAGCTTGGGGAAATTGAAACAATTTTAAGCCATCATCCTAACATTCAAGAAGCTATCATTATTGCTAAAAAAATGGCTGATGGTAATAATCATTTATTTGGCTATTACACAACAGCTAGTAGCACCCAGCTAGATGAGGCTGTGTTAAAGAACTATATAGCAGCATTTTTACCTGATTATATGGTTCCAGAACGATTAATAAAGCTGTCAGAAATGCCATTATCTCCAACTGGAAAAATTGATCGTAAGCAATTAACTACACTTGAAGTAGCATTATCTCGCAGCCAGCCATATATAGCGCCTGAAAATGATACACAGCGTATGCTCATCGCTGCATGGGAGCATGTGCTTGCCATTAAACCAATCGGCATTCACGATAATTTCTTCCATATTGGTGGTCATTCCTTAAAGATACTCGAAATTCTTGTACAGGTGAAAAAGCATATACCATTTTTAAAAATTCAAGATTTCTTCCAACACCAAACTATTGCAGAACTCGATCAATATATTTGTAGCTACCAGCCTGAAGCTGTTGACATACAGTCACAGCCAACAAATCTCACAATAAAAGAATTAATGGAGCCAAGCCCTCTCCCAATTTCGCAAACTGTAACACCACTGCCAATGCAGAGCGTTTTATTAACAGGTGCAACAGGATATTTAGGTAGCCACGTGCTATACGAACTGCTCACAACAACCAATACACATATTTATTGTTTAATTCGACCAAGCGCACATATAGCGCTTGAACTTAAGCTATTGGACAGTATGCAATTTTATTTCGGTGATACAATCACTTCACTTCTGCAAGAGCGAGTAACAGTTGTACAAGGTGATTTAGGAAAACCTAAGCTACACCTATCCAATAAAGATGAGCATATGCTTATGAAAGAAATTGATGCCATTATTCATTGTGGAGCAGATGTACGCCATTTTGGAGCAACTGCACATTTTCATGATGTCAATGTCAATGGCACTCGTTATTTGCTAGAGCTAGCCAAACAAAAACAGGGCATTCATTTCCATTATGTATCCACAATGGGTATACCAGAGGAACTTGCCGCTATTCAATGGGGAGAACATGAAGCACAAGGTAACTTTAATTATCATGGAAAGCTTGCCAATGTTTATACACAAAGTAAGCTAGAGGCAGAAAACCTTGTGCGCCTTGCTGTCAATGATGCTATCCCTGTTTCAATTTATCGTGTTGGCAATTTAAGCTGTCATTCTAAAACAGGCAAATTCCAGCGTAATATGGATGATAATGCCTTTTATCGTATGATTAAAGCTATGCTTTACCTGGGTAATGCACCTACTGCACAGTGGCATATTGACTTCACACCAATTGATTATGCTAGCCAAGCACTTGTAGCCTTAGCTAGCCAACCAGCAGCAAATGGACATATCTTCCATTTATGCAACCCTGTAGCGCTGACTTATGTAGAATTTATCGCTATTATTAAAGAGCTTGGCTATCATGTAACAATGATGCCCGCAGCAGATTATACAAACTGGCTATTGCATAGTGAGCACGCTGAAGCAATACAGGAATATTTATCATTAGCCATTGCACAGCTAGAAGGTGATGGTCCTAGTGATTCCCCATTTATCTTTAATTGCCAAAAAACAACCGAATTTCTAGCACAAACAAACATTCAATGTGCAGTGCCAAATGCTGCCTTTATTTATCAAATGATTCAATACGGTATAGATGCAGGCTACTTCCCTAGGCCAAAGCATATGTCAGTCACATGATAGCACATCCGATACAACTATTTGCACTACCTTTAGGCACACCTTTAACATCAGCAGAATGGGAAACGCTGTTTAGAGCGCTTCCCTCTGATATTCAGCAAAAAATTATGCACTATAGGCTCTGGCAGGATCGGCAAAGAGCATTGCTTGGCCATACACTAATTAAATGGGCATTACAGCCGTTCATTGATGAATCAGCATTCCATATTGTACAAAATACATATGGTCGCCCATATATTATAGACAAGCTTTGGCAAGGTGATTTTAACCTTTCTCATTCTGGTGACTGGATTGTTCTAGCCTTAGCGATGGAAGGGCGCGTAGGAATTGATGTTGAGGAGATAAAACCTATAAGCCAAGATGTAATGCAGTATGCACTAACTGAGGAAGAATGGCAGCTAATTCATCATAAGCCTCCACACGTTTTTTATGAGCTTTGGACATTAAAAGAGGCTCTTTTTAAAACAGGGCTCTTTCCTGTCCAATCACCCCATTTGCTCAGAACAATAGATATTCAAAAAACAAGAAAAGACCTTTCAACGTATTTATCGTACCTTGACCCGCAGCATCCCGTAACGATCTGCTGGAACAATAAAGCAATGACTGTTAACACCACCATCTTACATAAATATCAGCTCCTACAAAGAGCTGCTCCATAAACCTATCGGAGCAGCTCTTTTATCAATTATTTAAATAAATCTGGATACATTTCTTTTGCTAATGCTTCCATTCCATCAATTGTGTTATAGCCGTAGCCAAACATATAATTGTAATCGACAATATAGATTTGTTTATTTTTAATAGCCTTCATGCTTGAAAGCTTAGGATTTGCATAGATTTCTTCACGTACGTTTGTTAAATCAGAGCCGTCCCAATTCGGCAAAATTAATACATCTGGGTCCACTGCAATTAATGTTTCAACACTGACATCACCCGTTTCGTCTTTGAAAATATTATCTAGCTTCACCATTTTGAAAGCATCATTAAAGAATGTTTCATCGTGTGCTGGATAAACAAAAAGCTCCTTTGGATCATTTGTATGCAGATAGGCAAATGTTTTTTCTTCTTTTATACTTTCTAATTTTGAGGAAATATCTTGTTGTCGACCTTTTAATTCTTTAATAAAGCTATCTGCTTTGTCTTGAACATTAAAAATTTCACCAATATTCTTTATATCTTTATAAATAGAATCATATGTGCCGCCTGTTACGGATGACTCTAAAACATATGTTTTTACACCCATTTCATTAAGCGAATCTACTGTCCCTACTCCCCATTCAGCATTATCAAATAAGCCACCACGACCAAATACTAAATCAGGATCAGTACCTAATGTAACCTCTTTCCCAACATATTCATCACTTAAAATATTTAGCTTAGCATACTCTTCTTCAACAGCTTTATCAACTGCACCAAAGTTTGCACCAACACCAACGATTTTATCGCCTAATCCTAAATGTAATAATAATTCTGCAGCTGGGCGTGTATTTGCCATAATTCTTTCTGGTGCTTTATCAAATACTTGATCTTTCTTTTCCCATGTTGATCCACCTTCAGCCTTTGTAAAGTTCTCAATTGTCAGTGGATAATGCTCTTTTGTTTGTGATTCCTCAGCTGTATCTTTTGATGTATTACCGCAGGCTGTTAATGTTAATAAAGCTGCTAAACCAATTCCTAATAATAATTTTTTCTTCATGTTTTTCCTCCTACAGTCCATATGCAAAGCCTAATCCATTTGTCACCGGATTAGTAAACGTTTGACATTTGATATGATATAAAGCTTCTATTGTTTCTGGTGTTAAAACTTCTTGGGGTGTACCATGTGCATAGATTTCACCATCTTTTACTGCATAAAGATAATCACAGTAATGTGCTGCCATTTCTAGATCATGAAGAGCTGCTAAAACACCGATGTTTAAACTTTTTACACAGGATAGTATTTCAATTTGATAACGAATATCTAAATGATTTGTTGGTTCATCCAAAATCATAAATTTAGGCTGCTGGGCAATCGTTCTAGCTAAAATAACCCTTTGCTTTTCACCACCAGATAGTGACAGAAAACTGCGCTCTCTATAAGATTGTAAGTTCGTTCTTGTCAATGCCTCTTCTACGATGTCAAAATCCTTTTGGTTATCTGACTCTAGCATTTTTTTATGAGGTGTTCTACCTAACATCACCATTTGTTGTACCGTTAAATCAAAGTGCATTTCATTAAATTGCCCCACCACACCTAAATGCTGAGAAATCTTTTTTTCGGGGCTTTTTAAAACATCTAAATTATCTAAAAAGACCATCCCTTTTTGTGGCACTAGACTTTTATAAATACTTTTTAATAAAGTCGATTTTCCGCATCCATTTGGTCCGATTAAGCCTACAAATTGCTGCTTATTCACATGAATAGATATATTTTTTACAATTTCCTTTTTGCCAATCTTTACTTCTATTTCTTTCGCTACTAATTCCATTGTTCTACCCTCCGAAGTTGTAACCTTTTTTTACAATCATATAGATAAATAATGGTGACCCAATGACAGAAGTAATAATACCAATCGGTAATTCCACATTTTGGATTAATGTTCTAGACAGAATATCAGCCCAAATCATGAAAAGACCTCCAAGCAGTAATGTTCCTAACATTAATCGTTTGTGATCCGCCCCGAAAATACCTCTTGTGATATGTGGAATAATTAAACCAACAAAACCGATCATACCTGCATAAGCGACCATCGTTCCTGTAATAAGCGAGGTAAGAATCATATATAATTTACGATAAGCACTTAAATTAATGCCTAATGTAATCGCTGATTCATCTCCAAGTAGCATTGTGTTTAGCACACGATGCTGGAAAAGGAATAAGCCCGCTCCTAGCACAATAACAATGGTTAAAATTGGTGTTTTGTCCCAGCTTGCAGAGGCTAAGCTCCCCATAGACCAAAACGTAACAGTTTTAATTCCTTCCGCATTGTTTGCAAAAAAGATAATAAGACTTGAAAATGAACTACATAAAGCTCCAATCACAACCCCTGATAGTACAAGCTTTACCGATGTTGCTTTACCGCCAATGCTCGATAAAATAAGCACTGCCATAGAGGTAATCATCGCCCCTGCAAATGCACCAAAGGCTACCCCAAACTGCGCTAGTAATGCACTACTACCAAAGCCCACAAGAATAGCAAATGTTGCTCCTAATGAGGCTCCTGAAGAAATACCAAGTATGTATGGGTCAGCAAGAGGGTTTTGTACAACTGCCTGCATCACCGTTCCACATAGTGCAAGCCCAATACCGATAAGCAATGCAAAAACTACTCGTGGCATTCTGACCTGTAAAATAATATTCAAGTAGGATTCACTCTCTACGCTATCAAGCGAGCCAAGCTTCCCATTTGATAGAGCATGCAGCAAGATGTCCATTGATTGCTTAAATGGAATGCTAACTTGTCCTATTGATACAGAATAAACGGCAGATATTATAATGGAGCCTATTAATAGCAAAATAATAACGTAATAAATATTGCTCATCCCTATTCTGCTAACTTCCTGTTTATCCAAGATTCCACCTCTATTATATAAATATAGTTGATAACGATTATCATTATCATTTTGTATTGTAAGTGATAATCTCTTGAAAAACAATAAGAAAATTTTTTTCCATAAAAAAAGCCAGCTCTTAAATGATCTATTTAAGAACTAGCTACTATTTTATAAATATCTAAGACTATTATTCACAATCTGCCATTATTATATCTTAAATTTTTATATCTATAGCTACATTAGAAATATCCTGCTGAAGGGGCTCATTGTCACCAGCACTGGTTTCGCTGGATGAAGATGTCTGCTGATCCTCATCCTCAGATAATTGCTTATGCTCCTCTGGATTTTCTTTCGCTATACGCAATGTTAATGCTTTACCATAAAGGGCTGGATCATGCTCTAATAAAAATTTATGATCTTTTGTTGGGACTTTATCACCTGCTGTAATACGCCTCGCAATTTCCAAGCAGGTTACATAAGTTTTTAATGCATTTTTTTCGTCCTCCATCCGCTTTTTAGCAGCCTCAGTTTCTCGCTTTAGCTGCTCTGCCATCTGCTCCTGTCTTTTTAACTCCTGCTCTCGCTCCCGCTGCTTCTTTAATTGTTTGTCATCAGCCATTGCCTGCTTTAATGCCTCAACTTGATCAGCAGAAAATTTGGAATAACCGCTAGCTTCAATCCGCATCTGTCCTCCTCCTTTTCTTATAAAAGAGTATCTTAATGTATTATTCGGCTGAAATCTAAACAACTAAACTATAATTTTGGATCAATGACAAAATATGTGCTTACAATTTAACATAGTTTTGAAGTCATAGCTGTGGAAAATTAGTACCTGAACACGTTGCTGTCAATTGTAATGGAATATACAATTAAAGGGCTGTACAAAATGAAAATCTTTTGCACAGCCCTTCTTCTATTGGAAAGAAGCTTATTTTTGTTGCATGATACGGTGATATTTCCGGTATTCATTATCTAAAAATACAGCAGTTTCCTCGCTATTTTTGTAAAAGCCAGTCCAGTTATGCTTTTGCAGTTCCTGCTCCCATACAGGGGATGCTTGAACCTTTGTTAACAAATGACTCCATTGCTCTTTCTCCGTTTCACTCATATTCCCTGGCCCTACTATCCCTCGCCAATGTGGAAATACAATATCAATTCCTTCTTCCTTCCATGTTGGAACGTTAGGAAAGCGATTGAGGCGTTCAGGTGACGAAATCGCAATAATACGTATTTGCTTATTTTCGGCGAACATCTCTGATTGGGAGGAGGAAAGAGATGCCGCTACAATCTCTCCTGACTGCAGAGCTGCCAACAAATTATCAGCATTTGCATAGCGGAAAAAACGCAAGGATGCCGCTGAAATCTGTCGTGTACGAGCTGCTTGGATAAACGCAATTTGATCATCATTTCCAAACTGCGGCTCAATGCCAATTGGATAACGAGCTGGCTCATTTTTTAGCTTTTGCATTAAATCATTAATAGACGTAATGGCAGAGTGATTAGCTACAACGACTGCCTGCCATTCGCTTGCCATCGTCGCTAATGGCGTAAAATCTTCGTAATGTAGCTTGCTATGTCCAAGTAGCTCATTTGTTAGCAAAAGACTAGATGTCATCGCAATGGTGCTACTAGAAGATTCATTTAAGCGTAGCCATCCTTCCTCCCCGCCGTTCCCCTCTTCATAAACAATCTTTACGTTGCCATCTATAAGCTGCTCTTTTTCAATTACTGTTTTAATAGAAGTCGCAAGGGCATCCCAGCCACCAGCTGGAGCACCAGGAACGATAAGCGTCAACTCTCTTTCTGAAAGGGGTGGATTGGATGGAATACAACCAGCTAAAAAAACAACAAATAGGCAAATCATTAACTTTTTCAGCAATTCCCTTCCCCTTCCTATTACTAAAAACTATACTTTGAAATAACGGCGCTCTGGACGTCCAACAATACCATATTCATGCTCCACGCGACAGAAGCCTATTGTGACCAAATATTCGAGATACCGGCGAGCGGTTGTTCGAGAGGCACCCATTTTTGCACCCATTTCTTCAATAGAGATACCTGACTCAGTTGTTTTCATCAAATCCGAAACACGTGTAAGTGTGACACCATCAATCCCAGTCGGAAGTGAAGCATTGGAGAAAGTGGGTGATCCTGCTTCTGAAAAATAGGCATCAACCACCTCTTGGGTAACATGGCTCGTTTCGGACAAAAGCTGCTTTTTCTTTTTATAATTCATTAACACCGATGTGAATTTTTGAAGTGATACTGGTTTGATTAAATAGTGAAAAACACCATAACGTAGAGCTTCCTGAAGCATTTCTTTTTCAGAAGCCGCCGTAATCATAATAATATCTACCTGTGGAAATCGTTCTTTTATAATCGGCAGTAGCTCTGTCCCGAGTTGATCAGGCATATAAATATCCAAGAGCAGTATATCCACTGGCTCTTGTTCAAGTTGTGCCAGTAGCTCTGCCCCATTCAATGCTTTCCAGACAAGTGTAAATCCTTCTAGCTGCTGCAAAAAGCCTTCCTGTATATTAGCAATACGAAAATCATCCTCAGCAATAGCAACACGTATCACGTTATGATTCCCCCTTTTTAGGAATATAAATAGTGAAAATCGTTCCGTTTGGTTCATTTGCTAACACATCAATCATACCTCCAAAAGAATCAACTGCTTCTTTAACATTAAACAAGCCATAGCCACGATGCTCTCCTTTTATTGACCAACCTTTTTCAAATAACAACTGAACTGTATTTTCATCAATACCATATCCATTGTCAGCTACTTCAATAATGAGCGTTGGGCTGGCATCTGTTATTAGCAAAGAAACATAGGGGTCCTCCACATCCTTTACTGCGTCAAATGCATTGTCAATAAGATTGCTAATTACTGTCAGTAATAAATGGACATCCACATTTGATGGTATTGCTGTTAACGTACTTTCTGGTTCAATGGAAAAAGCAATTTTACGCTCAGATGCCTTTGCTGTTTTTCCAAGCAAAACCGCCTGAATAAAATCATCTTTAATCTGCTTAAAGACAATATGCTGGTGTACGGTAATGCTGTCCACTTCTTTCTGAATAAAGTCAAGTGCAGCATCATGGCGATTTAGCTGTAAAAGACCAGAGAGCACATACAATTTATTCATAAACTCATGTGTTTGAGCGCGTAACTCATCTGAATAGAGGCGCATTTCATCAATGGTCCGCTTATACATAGCAGCTATTTTCACTGGCTCAAAGCCAAGTGTATCCGCCAGAATACTTTTTGTTAGCCAGAGCCCACCAACCACTCCTGCTAAAAGAGCGACAGCAGCCGCGATTAAAATATCGCTCATTTGCGAAGCTGTTTGAACTGCAATCGACTGCTTTGAAAATTCAACGGAAACAGTACCAACTACTTCCGCTGAGTTTCCCACTGCATACAAAACAGGTGCTTTACCAATGATTGACTCCCCATCTGTCCCCTGCTCTTCAACGATATACGTTCCACCATATATCAGAGCACGACTGTCTGATGCTTGTAAAGCCAGCGCTGCTTCATGAGTCGAGAGTATAGCTCCATTTTGCCCTGCAATCGTAATTGATTGTGCGTCAGTACGTTTTCGTATTTGTTCCACAATAGACTGGAGAGTGTCTTGTTCTGAATTTCCATTTAAAAAAGCAATCGTTTCTGGCATAAAAGATAATGTTTGTGCGGTTTGCAATGACAGCTTTTCAGCCTGCTCAGACGTTTCACTTGCTTGAATTGAGTAAAAAACAACAGACATACCAGCTACAATAAAAAAAAGCAATGAAAACACGAGAATAAAAATTTTTGTCCGCAATGTAATCGTTTTTTTGCTCATGAAGACCCCTTATCTTATTTGCTTTATACTAGATTGTACGAAAAAATTTATCGAAATAAAAGAAAAATTCCCGAATATAAAAAGTTCGGGAATAATTGATTAAAGTGAAATAACACCAAATAGCACTGCGACAATCGTCATAACGATGGATGTACCAATCGTCCATAAAATCGTAAAACGCTGATACTGACCGAAATCAACTTTTGCCATACCAACAAGTAAATATGTGGATGCAACAAGTGGACTCAATAAATGCACAGGTTGTCCAAGTAAAGATGCACGCCCAAGCTCTACTGCACTAATACCATAATTAGATGCAGCCTCTGCAATAATAGGCAGTACACCAAAATAGTAAGCATCATTCGACATAAAGAATGTGAATGGCATACTTGTAATAGCTGTAATAACCGGCAAATGAGGTCCCATTGAATCAGGAATAATAGCAACAAGACTCTTGGCCATTGCGTCTACCATTTCAGTACCAGATAAAATACCTGTAAAAATTCCCGCTGCAAAAACAAGCGATACAACTGCCAAGACATTGCCAGCATGTGCGGCAATTCGCTCTTTTTGATGCATGACATTCGGATAATTGATTGTGATTGCGACAGCAAATGCAAGCATAAAAAGAATGGCTAATGGCATAACACCTAAAATAAGCAATACCATAAGAATAATAGTTAAAATAAGATTTACCCATAGTAGCTTCGGACGTTTCCATGCTGCATCTTCCTCGGATGCAGCCGTTTCACCTAAAACCTCCGCATAATTTTGTCCTCCAGCAGATACCTGAATGGCTTCTAGTGATAAAACGCCAAGGCGTTTTCGCTCCATTCTACCCATCCAGTAAGCAGCAAGCAGCACCCATATAGCACCACAAACCATAACTGGAATTAATGGATTAAACAGCTCATGCATATCAAGGCTTAAGGCACTAGCTGCTCGTGCAGTTGGTCCTCCCCATGGTGTTAAATTCGTTACGCCTACAGCCATTAACGCAACAGCTGGCAAAATAAGCGGATTCATCTTTAGACGTTGATAAAGTGGAAGCATTGCAGAAATTGTAATCATATAGGTTGTTGTTCCATCACCATCGAGAGAAACAATTGTCGCCAATACAGCTGTACCGACTACAATTTTCATCGGATCACCTTTTACTGCCTTTAAAATCTTATTGACAACCGGGTCAAATAAACCAGCATCAATCATAATACCAAAATACAAGATGGCAAACATCAGCATAACACCAGTTGGTGCTAGATTTTTAATCCCCTCAAGTGCCATTTCACCGAGATCAGACCCAAAACCAGCAAAAATAGCGAACGCTGCTGGTACAACCATAAGTGCAATTAATGCGGAAAGCCTTCCGCTCATAATTAAATACATAAATGTAGCTACCATGGCAAAACCGAGAATAGCAAGCATTGTCAAACACCCCTCTTCACTTGTTGAAAGCGCTTTATTAAAATTAATTTAGCGAATCTTGACGAAAAGTGATATAAAATGAAAAATAAAAACGTTTTATTCTTAAAGTGAATTGTGTTCATAAAAACCAAACGATTGCTATTCTTCTGAATCTTTAAAGTATAAAAAAACCACCTCTCATAATTTTTTAAAATCATGAGAAGTGGTAGTTGCTCTATATTTTAATTGCAAAGCACACTACTTCTTAAAAAGAAGTGTTGAAACGTCAAATGGCGATTCTCTAATGGCTAAAATTTAGCTATTTATAAATAGCATAAACTAATAATCAACATCTACAAACATTGATATATCAACGTTTTTTCGATATTAATTACATCATTCCTGGCATACCGCCCATGCCGCCCATATCTGGCATTGCTGGTGCTGCTGGTTCTGGAATATCTGCTACCACTGCCTCTGTTGTTAAGAACAGAGCTGCTACAGATGCTGCGTTTTGTAGTGCTGAGCGTGTTACTTTTGCTGGGTCTACTACGCCTGCTTCCATCATATTTACCCATTCGCCAGTTGCTGCATTGAAGCCTACACCGATTTCCTCACGTTTTAAACGATCTACAATGATTGAACCTTCTAGACCAGCGTTATTAGCGATTTGGCGAACTGGCTCTTCTAAAGCACGTAGAACGATTTTCACACCTGTAGCTACATCGCCTTCTACTGACTCAGCCGCTTTTTCCACTGCTGCATAGACGTTAAGAAGTGCAGTACCACCACCTGATACGATACCTTCTTCAACTGCTGCACGAGTTGAGTTCAATGCGTCCTCAATGCGAAGTTTGCGCTCTTTTAGCTCTGTTTCTGTTGCAGCACCAACTTTGATAACTGCTACACCGCCTGCTAATTTTGCAAGACGCTCTTGTAATTTTTCTTTATCGAACTCTGAAGTAGTTTCAGCAAGTTGCGCACGAATTTGACCAACACGTGCCTCGATAGCATCTGCACCGCCTACACCTTCAACAATTGTTGTGTTGTCTTTTGTGACAACAACTTTTGCTGCGCGACCAAGTGCAGAAATATCAGCTGATTTTAGGTCTAAGCCTAATTCTTCTGTAATCACTTGACCACCAGTTAGGATAGCGATATCTTCAAGCATTGCTTTACGACGATCACCAAAGCCAGGTGCTTTTACTGCTACAGCATTGAATGTACCACGAAGCTTATTCACAACAAGTGTTGCAAGTGCTTCACCTTCAACATCTTCAGCAATCATTAATAGTGGACGACCTTGTTGTACCACTTGCTCTAATAATGGTAATACTTCTTGAATGTTTGTGATTTTTTTATCTGTAATTAAAATATATGGGTTTTCAAGAACCGCTTCCATTTTATCTGTATCTGTTACCATATAGTGTGAAGCGTAGCCGCGGTCAAATTGCATCCCCTCTACTACATCAAGCTCTGTTGTAAAGCCTTTAGATTCTTCAATTGTAATAACACCATCGTTACCAACACGTTCCATCGCTTCAGCAATAAGTTGTCCAACTTCATCGTCAGCAGCAGAAATAGCAGCAACTTGTGCAATTTCTTCTTTATTGCTTACAGGGCGAGAAATGGCATGTAATTCTGTTAATGCAGCCGCAACTGCTTTATCAATACCTTTACGGATACCTACAGGGTTTGCACCAGCTGTAACATTTTTCAAACCTTCACGAATGATTGCCTGTGCTAACACTGTTGCAGTAGTTGTACCGTCACCTGCGATTTCATTTGTTTTAGAAGCAACCTCAGCTACTAATTTTGCTCCCATGTTTTCATATGGGTTTTCTAGCTCGATTTCTTTTGCAATTGTTACACCATCATTTGTAATAAGTGGTGAACCGAATTTTTTTTCTAATACAACATTGCGCCCTTTTGGCCCTAATGTTACCTTTACAGCATTTGCTAATTTATCTACACCTTGTAGCATTAATGAACGAGCGTCTTCTGAAAATTTAATATCTTTTGCCATGTGAATTTACCCTCCTGAAATGGAATATTCGTTAAGCTTCATCAATATGTTTATATTAATTTTTGCTTCTTGTACATTGTTATAAAGCGAACAATGACTGTAAGCATTCACCTTATCGAAAGGTGCATAAAATATTGGTTTATTCAATAACTGCAAGAATATCGCTTTCGCGTAAAATTAGGTATTCATTACCTTCAAATTTAACTTCTGTACCAGCGTATTTAGAGAAAATAATGCGGTCGTCAACTTTAACGTCAAGCTCTACACGTTGTCCATTCTCTAAAACACGACCTGTCCCAACTGCTACAACTTTACCTTCTTGTGGTTTTTCTTTTGCCGAGTCGGGTAGCACAATACCGAATGCAGATTTTTCTTCTACCTCGATTAGTTCAATTACAATACGATCTCCTAGTGGTCTTAACAAGTGAAACAACCTCCTATTAATTAAATAATAATTAAGTTTTTATTAGCACTCAATCTCAACGAGTGCTAACACATTTATTATAATAATCAATCACTCTTTTTTTTGCAAGTCAGAACCTCTAAAAATTTTGTTTTCTTTCTATATTCCTCTACAATAGAAATGAAGCATATGAATGGAAAGGATTTTGATTGTGACTAATTTTCAAAAAGTGAAGAAACATAAAAAAACAGGTCTGTACGTTTTACTCATCTATATCCTTATGCAAATTTCAGGTAGATGGTTGCTCTTACCGTTTCATGCACTTGTTCAAAAAATAACAGGGCTATCCCCTGAACAAGCTGCACCTATTACGCAAGGCTGGTATATTGCCCTTAGCTTTGCCATTGCGCTTATTTTAAGCTTAATTCTAACTTCTCGCGATAAAGACTTTTGGAATATTTATCAAGGAAAAAAAGAAACGATACCTCTTACAATCGTCTGGGGAATTATCGGCTTCTTCCTCGTATTCTTTGGTCAAATGATTGGCGCTGTTATTGAAATGACTGTTTTTGGTATCGAAGGAGGCTCGCAAAATACTGCGGATATTGTTGCATTAGCTAAAGGTGCTCCAATTGCTATATTAGCGATTGTTGTATTTGGCCCAATCTTAGAAGAGTTTGTCTTCCGCAGAGTAATATTTGGATCACTTGTCCAAACAACAAATTTTTGGATAGCTGCTATTGTCAGTGCTATATTCTTTGCGCTTATACACTTCGACTTTTCTCATATTCTGCTTTATACGATTTGTGGCTTAATTTTCGCCTTTTTATATCACAAAACAAAACGTATTTGGACTTCAATTATCGCACATATTATGTTGAACGGTTTTGTGACACTTATACAATTCTATGCAGAACCACTACAAAAGTTTCTTGAAGAGCTAGAAAAAATGCAATAAATTTTTGTAAAGCTATCATATGATGAAAAAGCTCGATGCCAAAAAACTTAGGCACCGAGCTTTTATCATTACTGCTGATTAAATTCTTCTATTTGGCGTCGTTGCTGCTCAAGCGCCTCTTCAACTAGGCGTTTTTGCTCAGCTTCCTGTTCCTCTTTTAGACGTAGCTCTTCTGATCTCAAGTATTTTTTATAGCCAATTCGAGAAATCATAATACTAATTTCGTAAAGAATAAATAATGGAACTGACACCATTAAATGCGACGCCAATTCAGGTGGTGCAATAATTGCAGCACATACAAATAATGCAAAATATGAATATTTACGAATACGAATTAATAAATCAGGACTTAATATTCCTATACGTGAAAAGAATAATACAACAATTGGTAATTGGAATAAAAAACCGAATGGTATTGTAAGTTTAAATAAAAATGTAAAATACTCATGTATACCAATCGTTTGCTGAATCTCTAAATCATTTGATAAATTCATCATAAACGTCATGACATAAGGAAATAGTAAAAAATATGAAAAAGATAACCCTGCTAAAAATAGTAAAAACGAATATGGTATATAGCTTAAAGTTGCTTTTCTTTCTATTTCGCTTAAGCCTGGACTAATAAATGCCCATAATTGATACATTAAAATTGGTGATGAAATAATAAACGCAATTAAAAAAATAATTTGGAAATAAATAGACAGTGGTGTTACTACATCAAAAGCATGAAGCTCTAAATTATAGGATTCCCCTGTAGATTGGATGTATTTCACAAGTGGTTTTGCAACAAAAAAACCACCAGCCATAGCGAGAACAAAGAAAACGGCAACTATAAAAAGCCGTTTTCTTAATTCTTCTATATGCTCAATGATAGTTAGATCTTTTGGATTCATTCCTCAAACATCCTAACTTATTTATCTAGTTCTTTCTTTTTCTTATCATCATCGTCTTCGTCGGCCAATCCTTTTGTAGCATTTTTGAATTCACGTAATGTTGAACCAAATGCCTTACCAAGCTCTGGTAATTTTTTAGGACCAAAAATTAGTAATGCCACAACTCCGATAATAATGAGGCTCATAGGACCAATACCACCCATTCCAGCCACCTCCTCTTATATCCATCATTTTAACGCATAATTCGTCAATTTGCTAACTAATTAAATGTGAAAGTTTTTCGTCATAGCCTTCTCTATATCACTAGTAAAGAGTAGCTTTATCAGTCTTCCTGATTACGAATTAAATAAATAAGTGCTTGCAACTCTACAGATAAATCAATGGTTAATAGTTGCATGCTATCAGGCACTGTTAAACGCTCTGGTGTAAAGTTTAAAATACCCTTTGCATTCATTCCAGCAAGGCGATCAGCCATTTTCTGTGCTGAGCGTGAAGATACCGTTAAAATAGCAAGCTCCGCTCCATATTCTGCATATTTTTCTTCTAGCAAATCTGGATGAAAAACAGGAATATTACTAATCATTTTTCCATCTTTAGGAGCTTTTGAGTCAAATGCTACAACAATATGAGTATTATGGTTTTTTTGAAAATTATATTTGAGTAATGCACTACCTAAATTCCCTACGCCAATTAATGCCACCTTTGTCGTTTCGTGCTGATCAAGCGTTTGACTAAAAAACTGTAATAGATGCTGTACATCATAACCGTAGCCCTTTTTCCCAAGAGCGCCAAAATACGAAAAATCACGGCGAATGGTTGCAGAATCTATTTTCATCGCTTCACTCAATTCCTTGGACGATATACGCTCCATACCTTCCTGTGCAAAGTTTTGAATAAATCGATAGTAAAGAGGAAGTCTTTTTGTAGTGGCCTGTGGAATTTTTAATTCTTGTTTCAAACTTTTTCCTCCTTATAGTATACCTAATCCAATTTTACTGTATTTAGCTATAACTATATACAAAATATTTGCTACCCACTAGCGTATTTCCCTTTAGTTAATGGCGCTTTTACGCAACTAACTAAAGGGAAATCGTTTCAATCTTACATGACTGCTCGGAATAAGTAAAGCACTGACATTGCATGCAAATCGTTCATCCATTACACTAAGGTAGAATTGAGGTGTCAAGAATGATTGTTTTACAGGTCAATCAACTATATAAATCCTTTCTTGCAGATGAAATTTTAAGCGGTGTTAAATTAGAGGTGCAACATCGTGATCGCGTTGCCTTAGTAGGACGCAATGGTGCAGGTAAATCTACGTTATTAAAAATCATCGCTGGTCAAATGTCTTATGATTCAGGCGATATTATTATTCCTAAAGGTATCCAAATTGGCTATTTAGAGCAGCATGCCGGATTAAATTCTACATTAACAATTTGGGATGAAATGATGACGATTTTTGCATCACTGCTTGAGCAGGAGCAAACCTTGCGCTCCCTTGAACAGCAAATGGCTGATCCAAATATCTATGAAAACCCTACTGTCTATGCAAAAATTATGGCGGGATATGATCAATTACAGCATACATTTAAGGATGCTGGTGGCTATCAATTTGAATCGGATATCCGCTCCGTGCTTCACGGTATGCAATTTTATCCTGAAGACTATGATAAACCTATCAGCTCATTATCTGGTGGACAACGCACGCGATTAGCGCTTGCCAAGCTCCTACTGAGTAAACCAGACCTTTTAATTCTCGATGAGCCGACAAACCATTTAGATATTGAAACACTATCTTGGTTGGAATCCTATTTAAAGGGCTATGAAGGCGCCATTTTAATTGTTTCGCATGACCGCTATTTCCTAGATCAGGTCGTTTCAATTGTCTATGAGGTTTCTCGTCATCGCGTCACAAAATATACCGGCAACTATAGTGCTTATTTAGATGAAAAGGCTAAAAATTATGAGCGTGATCTGAAGCTATACGAGCGTCAGCAAGATGAGAAAGCTAAGCTTGAGGACTTTATTCAAAAAAATATTGCACGTGCCTCTACAACAAAAATGGCACAGAGCCGTCGGAAAATGCTAGAGCGAACAGAATGGATGGAATCTCCAGAGGGTGATGAAAAATCAGCTAGCTTTGGCTTCACTATTGAACGTCAAAGTGGCAATGATGTATTATCTATTGACGATTTAACTATTGGTTATGGTCAACAAGCAATATCAAGTGGCATTACCCTACGTACCTTTCGTGAGGATCGTATAGCACTGGTAGGTCCAAATGGCGTTGGCAAATCAACATTACTGAAAACAATTGTAAAGGACCTAACCCCTATTTCAGGCGATATTCGTTATGGCACAAATGTGCAAATTGGCTACTATGATCAGGAGCAGGCAAAACTCTCCAGCAATAAAAGTGTTTTAAAAGAGCTTTGGGATGAATGGCCATTAATGAATGAAAAGGATATACGCACTGTCCTAGGACGTTTTTTATTTAGTGGTGAAGATGTGGATAAAGTAGTATCTTCGTTATCTGGTGGTGAAAAGGCACGACTGGCACTTGCAAAACTAATGATGCAAAAGGCAAATTTTTTAATTTTGGATGAGCCGACAAACCATCTTGACTTAGATAGTAAAGAGGTGCTGGAAAATGCGTTAATTGATTATCCAGGGACACTTCTTTTTGTGTCACATGACCGCTACTTTATTAATCGTATTGCCACAAAAGTAGTCGAGCTGTCTGGAACAGGCTCTTTTGAGTATTTAGGTGACTACGATTATTATTTGGAGAAAAAACAAGAACTACTAGAGCTTGCACAAATGAAAGCAGCCTCACAGCCACAAGGACAACAAGAAGCAACTGAAAAAACCTCTACCTCTAAAATTGATAAAGAGGCTAAAAAACGCGAACGTCAAATTAGACGTGCTATTGAGGAATTAGAAGAAAAGATGCAAGAAACCATTGCTACTATTGCACATTTAGAGGAAGCCCTTTGTGATCCTGCGATTTTCACAGACCATGAAAAAATTACAGAGCTTCAAGAGCAGCTAACAACTGCTAAAGAACAACATGAGCTATTCGAATTAGAATGGCTGGAGTTAAATGAAGAGCTTGAAAATATTCATCTATAAGGCTGTCTAAGACCGAGCTATCCACTGAACCTTTATTATGTGGACTAGTTCGGTTTTCTTTACTCGTCACCATTTTTCATATATATTGGTCAAGCGCTATTTTTCGACAAAAAATGCCCACAACTTTATACACACAATAAATCTAGTTGTATCAACATATCAACAGAGTTTTCCACATTGTCCACAATTAAAAATTATTTTATCCACATTCCTTCTTATAAAATCTACTACTATATATAGAATAATCACAAGTTATACACAAGTTATCAACATTTTGTGCATAAGTACGCCTGTTCGCTGTTTTTTTATCACTATACCTGTGGATAATTTTCTGAAAAATTTGTCAATTAAACTGCTCCCTCCTTTAGCATTTCTCTACAATTTTTTTAACATACAAAAAGAGGCGTCCTTAGAAAGACACCTCTTCTTTATGTTAAACCCATGATTTTAATTCCATGCCAGGACGTCCATTCATCAATAAATTTCCACGAACCCCCGCTTCAAACATCGGTGCTGCTGCCGCGCCAATCATTGCTGCATTATCTGTGCACAATTTAAGCGGCGGTACAAAAAATGGAATACCTTCCTTTGTGAATACTGCCTCTAATGACGCACGTAAGCCTTTATTTGCTGCGACACCGCCTGCTGCAATTACTTGTTTCACTTGATATGCCTTTGCGGCACGCAATGCTTTTGCTGTTAGTACCTCTACCACACTTTCCTGAAAGCCTTTTGCAACAGCTGTTGGCGAAATTTCCTCTCCTCGCTGATCCATATTATGCTTATAATTAATAACAGCTGATTTCAAACCACTAAAGCTAAAATCATATGAATCTTCCTCCAACCAAACCCTCGGAAAAGATACAGCCTCTTCGCCTTCATGAGCAAGCTGGTCAATACGTGGGCCACCTGGATAAGGCAAGTTTAACACACGTGCCACTTTATCATAGGCTTCACCTGCTGCATCATCTCGCGTTTCACCAATCACTTCAAATGAGCCATGCTCCTTCATATAGACAAGCTCTGTATGACCACCTGATACAACAAGTGCTAATAATGGAAACTCCATTGGCTGAACAAGTGCATTGGCATAAATATGCCCTGCAATATGATGCACACCAATAATCGGTAAATTATGTGCAAATGCAAAGGCCTTTGCTGCATTAATACCAATCAATAATGCACCTACAAGCCCCGGTCCCTCTGTCACAGCAACCGCATCTAAATCTGCTGGCTTTATATTGGCTTGTGTTAAAGCCTCCTCAATCACCACTGTAATTTGCTCAACATGATGACGTGATGCAATTTCAGGAACAACACCACCAAATCGCTTATGACTTTCTATTTGTGAAGCAACAACATTTGAAACAATTTCATTGCCATTGCGAATAATCGCCGCTGCTGTTTCATCACAGCTTGATTCTATTGCTAATATTATTGTATTTTTCACTATAACTTCGCCCACATAACAAGGGCATCCTCCCCGTTATCAGTATAATAGCCTTTTCGTATGCCGCCGTCTTGGAACTGAAGCTTGCGATAAAGATTTTGTGCAATCGTATTTGTTACACGAACCTCTAAAGACATCATCTCCATTCCATGTAAACGTGCTATTTGCATCGCCTCACGCATAAGTCCTTCACCAATGCCTCTGCCACGTGCTTGCTCCACAACAGCTACATTCGTAATTTGGGCTGCATCAATCACCATCCACATACCACAAAAGCCAATAATGCTACCATCTGCATCCTCAGCTAATACATAATGTGCATATGGGTTCTCATGTACTTCATAATAAAAGGAATCTAATGTCCATGCTACGGGAAATGAGGCAAGCTCAATTTCATAAACTGCTGGAACATCATCAGAAACCATTTTACGATAAGTGACATTACTACTCATGTGTCCTCTCCTTTTGTTCCTTCAACCAATTTGCTTCCGCCTCAGCAATGCGCTTATATTGCGGAACAAAGTGATGGGTAGCTTCTACGCTTGGAAGTGCTACCTGTGTTGCCAAATGAACAGCTTCAGTTGCACGTGGTAAATCAAGGCTAAACGGTGCACGTATTGCTGCATCTCCAAGCACATTAGTAATGCTCTCCCAAAATATATCAACATCTATGCCAACAAACAAAATAGGTGCTTCTAAAGCCTTTAAACGCTCTAATAGCTCATCGATATGTGTATGGTAATCCTCAACAATAGTTTCTAGTGCCATTCCTTGATAAATAGCCGTGTAAACATTGCCTCTACGTGCATCAAAAATTGGGCAAATTAAGCCATTGTATAAAGCAGCATTTGCTGCTAATATTTTCAAGCTAGAGATACCAACTAAAGGCTTTTGTAACGTCCATGCTAGCGTTTTAGCCAGTGTTACACCTATACGGACGCCTGTATAAGAGCCTGGGCCTTCAGATACTGCAATTGCGTCTAAATCGCTTGGCTTTAGCCCTATACGTGTTAAAACCTCTTCAATAGCAGGCATTGCACCTGCCGAGTGTGTTAATTTTATATTTTGCACCATTTCGGCAACCACTTTTCCATCCTTTACAACAGCGATAGAAAGCGGTGCATTTGCTGTTTCTATTCCTAACCAAATCATTTTATTAGCTCCTCACATAGTGCCTCATAGCGTTTCCCATGAGGTATTAATACAAAGCGTCGTTCATGCTCCTCGATTCGGTAAATCTCTATCGCTAGGCGCTCCTGTGGCAAATCCTGTTCAATTAAATGCGCCCACTCGACCACTGATACTGCATCACCATAGAATAGCTCATCCCATCCCAAATCCTCATCGCTTTCTGCTAAACGATAAACATCTAAATGGTTGAAGGGTAGACGTCCCTCATATTGCTTAATTATCGTAAATGTTGGACTGTTTACAGTTCTCGTAACACCCAGTCCCTTCGCTAATGCCTTTGTAAATGTTGTCTTGCCTGCACCAAGGTCCCCTTCTAATGTAATGGTATCCTGAGCTTCTAATAACGCTGCAAGTCTTACGGCAAACTGTTCTGTATCATCAACTGATTTCATGATTATTTCATACATCATCTTTTTTCCTCTCATTCACTACATTATCTCTAGTTTACCGAAACAAGCGCAAATGTTCAAAGCATCCAATATAAAAACACGCCTTCTCTCCAAAAGACGTGTCTACGTTCTATCTATTAGAATGCCCCGTTACGGCGATTACTTCCTTATCAATTAATTTATCATCTTTAAACTTCACAATATAGCCCTGTGTCATGAGTATTTCATCATCCCAACGATACTCATTTTTTTTAATTTTTTTACCTGCTCCACCTACTGTTTTTACTACTTCAATATAGGTCATATTATTTTGCTGTATTTCTCAAATTCTGTTTCATTCATATTTTTTTGCCAATGATATGTGTTGGATTCTTCAATTTCTATAATAGGATCACCGCAGCCTATCATGAACGCTATAACGCTGATAAGCATTGGTAGAGAAAGACGTTGTAAGAAATTATTACTTTTCATAGAAACACCCTCGTCATTAATCCAATTACTACTGTATTTTTACCCCTGTTCTTTATTTTAGAAACATATTTATCTAGTAATTCAATAACCTCGGTGCTGTTAAAATACTGCTAGCAACAATAGCCTGTAGACAAAGCTAAGTAATTTCAAGGTAATACAAGATGATGTCAAAAAACTAAATATATGAATAACTTGAAATAATAACGAAAAGTGTATACAAAATTGTCCATGCAGGCACTAGTTTTACTTCAGTGAAGCTGCACCCTTAAAGAATATGCTTAATTAGACAGGTTTCCATGTATTCATGGTAGAAGACTTCGATGGAGCTACCTCAACTTCAATAAGCACAAGAGTGAGCTAAATAAATTACAGCTTTCAAGCATTCAAAATTTATATAATGGTAAGATTACCCCTTATTCAATTGTTAAGTCCAGGGTACAGCTTTCATGTTGCCTACATTAGCCCATATAGAGCGTCTGTCTGAGGATTGTACATTTATAGAGGCATCGATTTCAACTCTACGCTTACCTTTTATCTACAGTTTAGCTTTCAAAATCACTAGCTCATTTCTTGCTAAATATTCTATAGGTCAACAATTCCAGCAAATAAAAAAGCTCTTATGATTTAAACTATCATAAGAACTATATTATCAGTTTTATTAAAATGGCGGTCCCGACCGGGATCGAACCGGCGATCTCCTGCGTGACAGGCAGGCATGTTAACCGCTACACCACGGGACCTCTTAAAGACATTGATAAATATATCATAAAAAAAGAAGAGAAGCAATAGATTTTTAATTTTTTTTATGTAAGTTGAACTTAGTAAAGTAGATAACCTTTATCTAAATAATTTTATTTGAATGATTTGTACGATTGTACTAAAATAAATACATGAGTAAAAAAAGTAAACCGCTTAATCAAAAAGAGATGTCGTTTATCGAAAAAGCCCGTAGAACTCAAATTGTAGAATGTGCGATTGAAACCATTGCAGAAATAGGTTATGCCCAAGCATCTTTAGGACAAATTGCCAAGCGCGCAAAAATCAGTAAGGGAGTTATTTCTTATCACTTTGCAAATAAAGGAGAATTATTAGAGCAAGTAATTTATGATTACTATACAGCTTGCCAAGCCTATATTGCTCCACTAATAGGAAGTCAAAAATCACCTAAAGAGATGCTTAGCATATACATTGAATCTAATCTTAGATTCATAGATGAGCATCGACGACATATGTTCGCTGTTATAGAAATTGTTTCTAATGAAAGAACCGCTGATGGTAAACTTCGGTTTGCGGCAGACCATGATGACACCATTTTTCTTCCAATTGAAAATATACTCAAGCTGGGGATGCAAGAAGGGATTTTCCGAGAGTTCACCAAACTCTCAGCAAGAGTGATGGCGTTGACAATAAGAAATGCCATTGATGGGTTTACCATTGAATTAATGAGAAATCCTCAGTTAAATGTGCAGGAGTATACTAACGAGCTAATTACAATCTTTGATAAATCAACTAAAAAGTAATGTGTCACAACTTAGGAGGATAACAATGTTTTACTATGAGGTAATTTGTTCTAGCTGTAAAAATAAATTCAGAGTATATGAGGGGTCACTAAGATATAGACAGTTAAAGGAAGGAAGCAACAAAATTTTTCGTTGTGAAGATTGCAATCATAAAATACGTATGGATGCAATCAAAAATTTCTTTAGAGATAGATTATAAAATATTGAGGAAAGCTTCAAAGAGCCTTATTACATACAATAAACGTAATAAGGCTCTTATTCTTTGATAAAAAAGCAGCCAGCTAAATGCTGACTGCTTTTCTATATAGATTGCCTAGCGATGTCCTACTCTCACAGGGGGAAGCCCCCAACTACCATCGGCGCGAAAGAGCTTAACTTCCGTGTTCGGGATGGGAACGGGTGTGACCTCTTTGCCA
>NZ_JBIWBA010000016.1:0-98742 GCF_044760715.1 Lysinibacillus sp. NPDC098008 | reverse complement strand
CCCAGAGGCTGGTCGGCTTTTCTTCACTTCTACTATAAAAAAATAGTAGCACAAACCATGGCCTTGGTTTGTACTACTAATGTTAGTATGTTTTTAATAGACTACTCATCTAATGCGCAAATGGTAAGCTTGCCAAAATACCATTATATAATTTTAAGATAACATAAATCACTAATGTTAATAGGATTGCCCACATAAACAGCTCAAAAACCAACAAGCCAATTGTGCTGCCCATGGACATAAAATGGCTCATTTTGTAAATCAAATAAATAAAGTAGGCAAATATCGTTAAAATAAAGATGCCGACTAGCACATAAATAAATTGAATCGCAAAGGCTGAACACATTGCACCAATAAATAAAATAATATAGCCGCCTCTAGCTTGGTGTACTGTTGCCCCATCACTATCTTTTGAAAAGAACAGCATGCCTAGCTCATGAATCGTTTCCCCTACTAGTTTAAGCGCTGAAAAGACCATAAAAAAAGCAATGGCAAAAACAATCAATAAAAATACACGTAATTCAAAATCGGATAAAAATTCTCGCATGCCTGAATAAACACCGATTGCTTGAAAAACTTGTAACGATTTTCCCACAGCATACATGCCAAATGTTAAACTAAATAATAAAATTGTAATTAATGGTAAATAACCATAGATATATGGGTTCCTCATAAAAAATTTTTTTCCTCTATTTTTATTAATAACTTCCTATTTATAATATAGCCAAAACTCTTCTACAACTGCAAGCTAAATCCCATTCGTCCATATGCATTCGTAATGAAAGTACGTTATAATTGGTATACTTACTTGCATAAAGGAGGGTTTTTTTGTTACAAGTACTTTATATTTTCATACCAATGCTTGTTGCAATATTCGTGCCACTTTTGTATAAACGCATGAAACATATTCACACAGGCTGGTTTGTTCTTGCTGTACCTGCTACACTTGCAATTATTTATGCAACTTATATTGCTCAAGTAGCAAAAGGAGAAGTATTTACTGCAGAGCTACCTTGGATTCCATCGCTCGATATTTCAGTTATCTCTTATTTAGATGGACTTAGCTTATTATTCTCGCTGCTAATTACTGGTATTGGCTCATTAGTTGTACTTTACTCCATTTTTTACTTAGACAAGCATAAAGAAAAATTACATAATTTTTATGTTTATTTACTACTATTTATGTCTGCAATGCTAGGAGTTGTACAGTCAGACCATTTAATCACACTTTATTTCTTTTGGGAGCTAACATCAATTTCATCATTTTTACTAATTGGCTACTGGTATACACGAGATGCCTCACGCCTTGGTGCATTAAAGTCAATGATGATTACAGTTGGTGGCGGCTTAATGATGCTAGGAGGATTTGTTCTTCTTTATTTAATGGGTGGAACTTTCTCCATACGTGAGCTAATTACGATAGCACCTAATTTAGTCGAACATCCTTTCTTTACATGGTCACTAATATTATTACTATTAGGTGCGTTTACCAAATCCGCACAATTCCCATTCTACATTTGGCTGCCAGATGCAATGGAAGCGCCAACACCCGTGAGTGCCTACCTTCACTCTGCAACAATGGTGAAAGCAGGTATTTATTTAGTTGCGCGCTTTACACCAATTTTTGCTGCATCTGAGCTTTGGGTATGGCTAGTAACAGGTATCGGTATTTTAACACTTTTCTGGGGTTCCTTCTTTGCTATCAAGCAAACGGACTTAAAAGGAATTCTAGCATTTTCTACCGTCAGTCAGCTTGGGCTTATTATGTCACTGCTTGGGGCAAGTGCCGTTGCATTTCATACAAATAGCTCAGTCGATACGATTAAATATGCGGCTTTTGCTGCTATTTTCCATCTTATCAACCATGCAACATTTAAGGGTAGTCTGTTTATGATTGCAGGAATTGTGGACCATGAAACAGGTACGCGTGATATTCGAAAGCTTGGTGGCTTAATGAGCATTATGCCAATAAGCTTTACCGTTGCTGCAATTGGAAGCTTATCAATGGCTGGTCTTCCTCCATTCAATGGCTTCTTAAGTAAGGAAATGTTTTTAACAGCTATGCTGGCACTACAAAAGTTTGAATTTTTCGGCTTTGATACATGGGGAGCACTTTTCCCAATTGTCGCTTGGGTCGCTAGTATTTTCACATTTATTTATAGCTTTTATTTTGTTGCTAAAACATTTACAGGTAATTACAAACCAGAACAATTACCACACCAACCACATGAAGCACCAATTGGCATGCTTATTTCGCCAATTATTTTAGCAGTATTTGTAATCGCTATCTTTTTCGTACCAAACTTTATCGGCGATATGTTTGTAAAGCCAGCCGTGCAGGCGATTCAACCATTTTTATATACAGCACCACAAGATGTTGATATTCATGTGGCTGCTTGGCATGGACATATTACGCCTGAGCTATTAATGACGATTGGTATTGTTATTATTGGTGTTTTATTATTTGTTGCCTTACCAAAATGGCAGGGGCTCTATCAATACTTGCCACAAGCATTCACATTGAACAATGCTTATGACAAAATGATGCAAGGGTTAGATACTGGCTTAAATCGTCTATCACAACGTTATATGACAGAATCAATGCGTCACTACTTACTCTATATGTTTAGCGGCATTACGGTAATTGTGATAGGTTCTCTTTTTATCAAAGATGCCTTTCGCATTGCTTGGCAAGAAGCATCACCGATTCGACCGTATGAAATTATCATTGTGGTCGTTTTAGTAATCGGTACAGCCATTGTTATCTTAGCAAAATCACGACTTACAGCCATTATTGGGCTAGGTGCTGTAGGCTACACGGTTGCTTTATTCTTTGTTATTTTTAACGCACCTGATTTAGCCCTTACACAGCTTGTTATTGAAACCATTTCAGTAGCATTATTTTTAATGGCATTTTACCATCTACCAAGAATGGGCAAACGAGAAGAGCGTATGAAATTCCAATTACATCGTGCCATTATTTCGATTACGGTTGGTATTATGGTAACGCTTGTAGCACTATCTGCTCACTCTCAAAAGCTGATTCCATCTATTTCTAAATATTATGAGGAAACAGTTTATTCATTAGCGGGTGGAGGCAATATTGTCAATGTTATTTTAGTAGACTATCGTGGCTTTGATACATTATTTGAAATTACGGTACTAGGCATTGCTGGAATGGGTATTTTAGCTATGATTAAGTTGCGTATGAATCGAAAGGAGAAAACACATGAAAACAAATGATGTGATTATACAATTTACTGCTAAAATTGTATTCTTTATTATTTTCTTCTTCTCCATTCATATTTTTCTAGCAGGGCATTACACTCCTGGGGGTGGCTTTGTTGGTGGACTGTTAACATCAAGCGCTATTGTACTTTTAATTATAACATTTGATATTAATACAATTCGCCATATTTTACCTATCAATTATACGTATTTTACAGCTGGTGGCTTACTGCTAGCTCTTGCAACAGCAGCATACCCAATGTTTGTTGGCAAGCCGTTTTTCACACATTTCTTTGATTATTTTGATTTACCGCTGCTAGGCAAACAGTCACTCCATACGGCTATGCTGTTTGATACGGGCGTTTATTTGGTTGTTGTGGGTGTTACGATGACCATTATTCAAACGATTGGGGAGGATGAATAATGGAAATAATTATGGCCTTTGTCATTGGCTTTCTCTTTATGGCAGCAGTTTATTTAATGCTATCCAAAAGCCTATTACGTATTATTATTGGTACAGGCTTGTTAAGCCATGGGGCACATTTACTTATTTTAACAATGGGTGGTCTTGGTGGAGAGGCTCCTCCTGTTTTAAGCGATGGGGCAAAAACATTTGCTGACCCATTACCACAGGCACTTATTTTAACAGCGATTGTTATTAGCTTTGGGGTAACAGCATTTTTCCTTGTTCTTGCTTACCGCTCGTATCAGGAGCTGAAAACAGATGATATTAGTTTAATGAGAGGAAGTGATGAGGATGAATAACTTCCTACTACTACCTATTATCATCCCATTTTTCTTTGGTATTATATTAATGCTTGGTAGAAAGAATTTAACCTATCAACGAGTATTTGCATTGCTTGGTGTTGGGCTTGCTCTTATTTCAGCCATTGCCCTGCTCTTTAAAGTAAAGCATGATGGTATCCAAAAGGTAACATTTGGTGACTGGCCTGTTCCTTATGGGATTACAATGGTTTCTGATATGGTGTCTGTATTGCTTGTTACAACAACATTGCTTATTGCCTTTTTTGTTGTATGGTATGGCTTTGACTCCATTACAAAGGAGCGCGAACACTTCTTTTACTACCCAGGCATTATGTTTATTTTAACAGGAGTCAATGGGGCATTTACAACAGGTGATATTTTTAACCTTTTTGTATTCTTTGAAGTATTATTAATGGCGTCCTATTTACTCATTGTACTTGGAGGGGAAAAGGGTCAGCTCAAAGGGTCGATTAAATATATTTTAATTAATGTTATTTCATCTGCCCTGTTTGTTATTACAGTTGCCTTTTTATATTCTGTAGTTGGTACATTAAATATGGCGGATATTGCTGTTAAAATAGCAGATATTCAGCAGCCAGGCATTATTACGGTTATTGCTGTACTCTTTTTAATGGTATTTGGCTTAAAAGCAGCTATTTTCCCATTATATTTTTGGTTACCAACTTCTTATGCGGCAGCACCGATTCCTGTGCTCACACTATTTGGGGCACTACTAACAAAGGTCGGCGTTTATGCTATTACACGTACCTATACACTATTTTTTGTACATGATTTATCGTATACACATCAGTTACTAATGGTGCTAGCTATTGCCACAATTGTAGCAGGCTGCATTGGTGCACTTGCTTATTTCGATGTCAAACTTATTATTATTTATAATATTGTCATTGCAGTAGGTGTTATTTTATTTGGTGTTTCCCAAATGAACGAGGTTGCCTTAAAAGGCGCAATGTTTTATTTTATTCACGATATGCTTATTAAAGCTGCTCTCTTTATGCTAATTGGGATTGTTATGTATATTACAGGCACATCCGATTTACGTAAAATGGGTGGACTAATGAAGAAATATCCTGTTCTTGGCTGGAGCTATTTAATTGCAGCGTTTGGCTTAGCAGGTATCCCACCACTCAGTGGATTTGTTGGTAAGCTATTAATTGTTCAAGGTGGCTTTGAGGCTGGTAGTATGTGGGGCAGTATTTTTATCTTAGCTTCCTCATTGCTTGTGCTATTATCAGTGATTCGTATTTTCATCTACGCCTTTTGGGGTGAGGAAAAAGAAACAAGTGGCACTGTCAATACAAAGGTTTATAAAATGCTCTTTATCCCTACTGCCCTGTTAGTATGTATTACTGTGGCATATGGTGTTGGCTCTGAATGGATTACGCCATTTATGGATGATGCTGCAAAACTATTAAATGATCCATCTATTTATATAGATGCTGTGATGAAGGAGGAGTAACGCGGATGGCATTTCAAATTATTTTAAATGTTGTACTTGCCTTTGTCTGGATGTTCCTATCCTCTAATTACACAGCAACAGGCTTTATTATTGGATTTTTGCTAGGCATTATCTTACTGCTGATGATGCGACGCTTTTTCACTTCACGCCTTTATATTTACCGTATATGGGCAATTATCAAACTAACATTGCTATTCTTTAAAGAACTAATATTAGCCAATGTTCAGGTGTTGCGAGTTGTTTTAAAACCAGAGCTAAATATGCAGCCTGCCTTTTTTGCTTACCCTACTGTTTTAAAGGAAGAGTGGGAAATTACGCTATTATCTAGCTTAATTACATTAACACCTGGAACCGTAGTAGTACATGTATCTGATGATGCTAAAACATTGTATATCCATGCGATTGATATTAGCGATGTGGATGAAGCGATTGCTTCCATTCACGATTCATTTGAAAAAGCCATTTTGGAGGTGAGTAAATCATGACAATATTTATTATCGCTATCATTGTAGTGATTTGCTTATCAATGATTGGGGTTATTTATCGAATGATTAAAGGCCCTGCTGCATCAGACCGTGTTGTAGCACTAGATTCACTTGGTGTATCACTGATTTCACTTATCGGACTATTTTCGATCTTAGTGGAAACAAGCTTTTTCCTAGAGATTATTTTATTGTTAGCGATTTTATCGTTTATCGGCACAGTGGCTTTCTCTAAATTTATAGAGAAAGGAGATATCTTAAAACGTGACAATTCTCGCTAATAGCTTAGTTATCTTTTTTATTGCAATTGGAACACTTTTTATTGTTGTAACGGCTATTGGGCTTATTCGTTTGCCTGATTTATATACGCGCGCCCATGCCGCCTCTAAAAGTGCAACGCTTGGTGTTATGTGTGTATTGATTGGTGTATTCTTTCACTTTTGGCTAATTGAAGGTCACTTTAATCCACGCATTTTACTAGGGGTATTATTCTTGTTTATTACAGGACCTGTTGGAGGGCATATTATGACACGCTCCTCCTATATCGCTGGTGTCAAGCCATGGAAGGGAACTGTACGTGACGAGTTAGGCCCTGAAATTGAAAGAATGAAGAAGGAACAAAATATTAAATAATCCATAAAAAAGCTGCCTGATATGTATGTATCGGGCAGCTTTTGCTTAAATATAGCCTTTATCTGTTAAAATCTGTGTAAGCTGTTGAGCACATTCTTCAATGGAATAGTGCTCTGTATCTAAAATAATTTCTGGATTTTCTGGTTCCTCATAGGGTGCACTAATCCCTGTAAAGTTAGGAATTTCTGCATTTCTCGCTTTTTTATATAAACCCTTTGGATCTCTTTGCTCACAAGTTTCCACGGAACATTTTACATACACCTCAATAAATTCACCATCCGCTACAAGCTCACGTACCACTTGACGATCCTCACGATAGGGCGAAATAAACGCTGTTAAAACGATTTGACCGCTCTCCACAAACAGCTTTGCAACTTCTCCGATACGGCGGATATTTTCCTTGCGCCCTACCTCATCAAAGCCTAAATCTTTATTTAAGCCATGGCGCACATTATCTCCATCTAATACAAAGGCCTGATTGCCGCTTTCAAATAATTGACGAGCAAATGCATTGGCTACAGATGATTTACCTGATGCCGACAAGCCCGTAAACCATAAAATAAAGCTTTGATGCTTATTTTTTGAACGGCGCTCTTCTTTTGTAACGGAGGCTTCATGCCAGACAATATTTGAACTCATTTCACTACCTCCTTACGCATGCCTTTAATTAATACATCTACTACTTCCTTACGGCTAAATGTACTTGGTGGCACTTCACCATTACGCAGCATTTCACGCACCTTTGTTCCTGATAAAATTACATGTGCAGTGCTATCATGTGGACATGTTTTTGTAGTAGCCATACCTTCACATAGCTTGCAGTAGAAGCTATGCTCAAATTTCAATGGCACAATGCCTAACTCATCCTCTGTAAATTGCTCAAAGATTTTTTGTGCATCATATGTGCCATAGTAATCACCAACACCTGCATGGTCACGACCGACAATAAAATGCGTACAGCCATAATTTTTTCGAACAAGCGCATGGAAAATGGCTTCCTTTGGTCCTGCATAGCGCATAGCGGCTGGAAATACCCCTAATTGTACACGGCTTTCAGGGTAATAGTTTTGCAGTAGCACCTCGTAACTCTCCATACGAATAGCCGCAGAAACATCATCTGATTTTGTTTCCCCAACAAGCGGATTTAAAAATAAACCATCGATTGTTTCAAGTGCTGCCTTTTGAATATATTCATGTGCACGATGCACAGGGTTACGTGTTTGGAAGCCTACAATTGTTTTCCAGCCCTTGTCTGCAAACAATTGACGTGTTTCAACTGGATCAAATGAATAGGCAGGAAACTGCTGTGCAATACGCTTTACTAATGTAATTTTTCCGCCAACATAAATTGCAGGACGATCATATAATTTTTGAACACCTGGATGTGCTAAATCCTCTGTGCCATAGACAAGTAATGCCTCTTTTCTCTTATTTGGCTCATAAATATCTGTAACTTGAATCACACCATAAACTTCATGGTTATAAACTAATTTCGCCTCATCACCTAGTTGTAGTGTTGCTGCCTTCTCCTTTGTTACAGGCAATGTAATCGGAATGCTCCAAACAACACCCGATGCTAAACGACTTTGTTCCACCACTGATTCATAGTCCTTTTGTGTTAAAAAGCCTTCAATTGGACTATAGCCACCTATTGCAATTAATTCCAAGTCACTTAATGAAATTGCATCTAGCTCAATTTCCTTATATATAGCTGTTAAATCTTTCTTAGGGTCAAATGCTTGCACAAGTAATCCGCCATGTGGTTGTAAACTCATCTTAAAATCCTCCTAATTCTAGTTAAATACTATGTTTTAATAAAATTAAATACCTTCTCCTGCATCATAAATCGATTGCTCTTCTTCACGCATAATACGCATTAAACTAATTACACCGAGTGTTCCTACAATAATGCTACCAATCAAAATAATGGCATAGAGGTCTTTCTCTAAAAATAACTGTACTAAAAAATAAGAAATCGCTAATGAAAAAATCGGTGAAACAATCCAAATTCGAAATATCTTTTTCACAATATTTTTGTTGAAAATTTGTGCTCCATTTTTCGCCATCCCCATTCCAATAATAGATGAGGATGTTACTTGTGTAAGTGGTACTGGAAGCCCAAATATTGAACTAATACCTACAAGCAGTGCACCTGTACTTGAAATTAAAATACCTTCAGCCTTCTGAAAACGCACAATTTTTTTACCATTTGTTTCAAGCACTCGCTTACCAAGCAATATTGCACCTATTGCAACAAATGCCCCACCAAGCACAATGCCTGTTGTAACATCCATCATCCCTGCACCAACAAGTGGTCCAACTGCATTGGCAACATTGTTCATCCCTGCTGAAAATGCTTCGAAAAATCCAGCTAATATTAGAAGAATGGTTAAAATTGGACGATCCTTTAATAATCCTTTGCCCTGTAATTTGTATAATAACCGACCAAATACAAGTGCAATTACAAATGCTACAATCGGAACAATTACCCAAAATGACATAATGACAAGTAAGGATTTTACAAATAACACTTTATAAGCAATTCCTACACCAACAACAGCGCCTACTGTTACTTCACTTGTTGATAATGGGATACCTAAAAGATTGGCGAAAAATAGCGAGCTTGTGGCAGAGATTAAAATAATAATAACAACCTTAACAGTAATATACTCTGTAGGCATAATACCTGAGCTAATTGTTTTCACAACTTCTCCTCCGCCTAATACAGCGCCGCTATAGACACCAATTGCGCATAATAGTAAGGCTTGCCAAGCTTTTTTAATAGCACCTGCGCCATAAGCAACCCCCATTGAAGCGGCTGCTCCACTTGCACCTATATTCATCGCAAAAAATAAGCTAATCGCTATTGCAAAATATTCAAGCATGGCATAACTCCTTTACTCATGTAATCCGCATTCTGTTTTACCAGAACCTTGCCATCTGCCTGAACGTAAATCCTCCATCGTAAAGGCTGGCTTTGTACAATGCTCACAGCCGATACTTGGATAGCCTTGATCGTGCAATGGATTGTATGGCAAATCATGCTTGGAAACATAACGCCAAACATCCTTCCAAGTCCAATGAATCAGCGGACATACTTTAATTGACTGAAATTTATCATCACGATTAAGGAAATTTGTTTTTTGGCGTGTTGGCGATTGTTCACGGCGTAAGCCTGATATCCATGCCTTTGTACCTGATAGCGCTTCATATAAAGGCTTAATTTTACGAATATCACAGCATTGATTTGGATTGGATTTCCATAGTTCATCACCATATTGAGCCGCCTGCTGTTCTAGTGTAAGTGCTGGCTTCTTCATCACAATATTTAATTGCGGATATTTTTCTTTCACACGCTGAATTGTTTCATATGTTTCTTTAAAATGAACATCTGTATCTAGAAAGACAATCGTTGCATCTGGCTTTACTTTTGAAATAAGGTCAATTAAAACAATGCCCTCAATGCCAAAGCTACATGCATAAACGATTTCATCCCCATATTCCTGATAGCTCCACCGTAAAACCTCTAGTGCAGCCTTATATGTTTCATCAATCTGAAAATCAATGGTTGGCTCCTGCCAAGTTGCATGTGTTAACATCAAATCCTCCTCATAGCGAAAAAGGCGTTCTAACATAAGACACCGCAAAACAGGTCTTTGTTAAAACGCCTCTAGTTTAACTAGTCAGCCTATTATTTGTGATTGTTCACTATTTCATGTCGCAATCACTTTTCTTATTTACAATATATAACACAGCATACCTAGTAGTCAACTAGGTTTTTTATATTTTTTGAATTTTAAAGCTTTTTTCGCTCAATTTTCTTAGTCACTCAAAATAACTATATTTTAACATTTTTCGAATAAGCATTTTTTCAAATTCCTTGTTGACTAATAAGAAATGTATGTTTAATGTATTACTAAGCGATAACGCAAACAAAAAAATGCTGATCAGAGGATCTGAAGGCCATCTATCTATGATGTTAATTCATTGTAGAAGATGGCTTTTTTGTATTCTTGAATTCAGAAAAAGGAGAGAATCAATATGAAAAAAACACATCTTTTCCGATCATTAGCACTTCTATCTGTATTCACATTAGCTTTAACAGGCTGTGGCAGTGCTTCAAATGAAACTGCAGATGCCCCAAAAACAACAAAATCTGTGGAACTATTAAATGTATCCTATGACCCTACACGTGAGCTTTACGATGAATTCAATCAAGATTTTATTAAAAAATGGAAGGATGAAACAGGTCAAGAGGTCACGATTAAGCAATCACATGGTGGCTCTGGCAAACAAGGGCGAGCAGTGATTGACGGGCTTGAAGCAGATGTTGTCACACTTGCACTAGCCTATGATATCGATGAAATTGCACAGGCTCGTGAGCTGTTAAATGAAGATTGGCAAGCAGAATTTGACCATAATTCTACCCCATACACATCAACCATTGTCTTTTTAGTACGCAAGGGCAACCCAAAAAATATTCAAGACTGGGATGATTTAACAAAGGACGATGTATCAGTCATCACACCTAATCCTAAAACATCTGGCGGGGCTCGTTGGAATTACTTAGCTGCTTGGGCTTATGCTGGGGAATTATACAATAATGACGAAGCTAAAATAAAAGAGTTTATGAATGCACTTTATAGCAATGTAGAGGTACTAGATTCTGGTGCTCGTGGTGCTACAACAACATTCGTAGAACGACAAATTGGGGATGTTCTAATTGCTTGGGAAAATGAGGCTTATCTATCGCTTCATGAGTTGGGTAAGGATGAATTTGAAATTATTACCCCTTCATTAAGTATTTTAGCAGAGCCACCTGTTGCCATTGTTGATAAAATCGTGGATAAAAAGGATACGCGTGAAGTTGCTGAGGCTTACTTACAGCATTTATATAGTGATACTGGTCAAGAAATTGCTGCAAAAAACTATTATCGACCACGTAACGAGGAGATTTTAGCTAAGTATCAGAAGCAATTCCCTCAGCTTGAGCTTGTTACCATTGATGATTTTGGCGGCTGGTCAAAAGCACAGACAACTCACTTTAAGGATGGCGGTACTTTTGATGAAATCTATGTACCACAATAAGGAGCGTTGTCATGAATAATGTAAGCTTACCGAAAAAATCACGTAGAATTATTCCCGGCTTTCATCTGTCACTTGGCTATACAATGCTCTATGTTAGTTTGCTTGTGTTGTTACCATTGTCAATGATCTTTATTCATACGATGTCCCTAAGTTGGACTGAATTTATTACGATCATTACAGACCCTCGTGCTGTTGCCTCGTATAAAATCAGCTTTGGTACAGCACTAGTCGCTGGTATTATCAATGCTATTTTCGGCACAATTATTGCTTGGGTTCTTGTACGCTATCCATTTCCATTTAAGCGAATGATTGATGGACTGGTAGACTTACCCTTTGCCTTACCTACTGCTGTAACTGGGATTGCTTTGACTTCACTCTATGCACCAAACGGTTGGATTGGTCAATTTTTCGAGTTTAAAATTGCCTTTTCGCCTCTTGGCATTATTATCGCCTTAACATTTATTGGGCTACCATTTGTTGTTCGAACAGTACAGCCAGTCTTACAAAATATTAGCGCCGAGGTCGAGGAGGCTTCTGCAAGCCTTGGTGCAAATCGTTTACAAACCTTTCGTAAAATCATTTTGCCAGAGCTGACACCTGCTATTTTAACAGGCTTTTCTTTGGCCTTTGCCCGTGCATTAGGTGAATACGGCTCCGTTGTATTCATTGCTGGAAATATGCCGATGAAAACGGAAATTACGCCTTTAATTATTATGACAAAGCTCGAACAATATGATTATGCTGGTGCTACTGCCATTGCAGTCGTTATGCTTGTCACATCCTTTGTGTTACTATTCATGATCAATTTCATACAATGGCTAACGAATCGCCGTTTTATACATTAGGAGGTTATATATGGAATATTCAATAGCTCTATCAAAGCCTGCTGCCTTACAAGAGCCTCGCATTATTCGGTATTTATTAACGTTTATTGCTTTAGCGTTTTTAGCCTTTTTTATCGTGCTGCCTTTAGTATCTATTTTTATTACAGCATTTCAAAAAGGAGCAGAGGTATATTTTGCAGCGATTACACATCCAGATGCCTTAGCTGCTATTAAACTAACGTTAATAGTTGTTGCTATTGCTGTACCATTAAATGCTATTTTCGGTGTAATGGCTGCTTGGGTGCTTACAAAATTTAATTTTAAAGGAAAAAATCTATTGCTTACTATTGTTGATTTACCCTTTGCCGTTTCCCCTGTTATTGCTGGCTTAGTATTTATTTTATTGTTTGGCTCTCAGGGGCTATTTGGTGATTGGCTGTTCGCACATAATATTAAAATTGTTTTTGCACTGCCTGGTATTGTGCTTGCTACTATTTTTGTTACATTGCCCTTTGTAGCACGTGAGCTAATACCTTTGATGCAGGCACAGGGAACGTCTGAGGAGGAGGCATCCATTTCTCTTGGTGCTAGTGGCTTTAAAACATTTTGGTATGTCACATTACCGAATATTAAATGGGGTTTATTTTATGGGCTAATCTTATGTAATGCACGTGCCATTGGAGAATTTGGTGCTGTTTCTGTTGTGTCAGGTCATATACGTGGCATGACCAATACAATGCCGCTTCATATTGAAATTTTATATAATGAATATCAATTTTCAGCCGCCTTTGCTGTCGCCTCACTAATGAGTGTGATGGCAATCTTAACATTAGTTATAAAAGACATCATTGCATGGAAATCAAAATCCGTTTAAAAGGGGATGGTTCATATGAGTATCCACATTCACAACATATCGAAAAAATATGGCTCTTTTCAAGCATTAGAGGATATTTCAGTTAATATTCAATCTGGAGAGCTAGTAGCTTTACTTGGCCCCTCTGGCTCAGGAAAAACTTCATTATTACGTGTCATTGCAGGTCTTGAATCCTCTGATGTGGGCGACATTTTATTTGATGGGCAGTCCATGACAGATCGGCATCCAAAGGAACGCAATGTAGGCTTTGTCTTTCAACATTATGCACTTTTTCGCCATATGACTGTTTTTGATAATGTCGCTTATGGGCTAAAGGTGCGTCCTCGAAAAACGAGACCCTCTAAACAAGACATAAAAGACAAAGTAATGGAGCTGCTGCGGCTTGTTAAACTTGAAAATTTCGCGGATCGCTACCCTACACAGCTATCAGGTGGACAACGACAACGTGTAGCGCTTGCCAGAGCTCTCGCTGTAGAGCCTAAGGTGCTTTTACTGGATGAGCCCTTTGGAGCGCTGGATGCCAAAGTACGAAAGGAATTACGTCGTTGGCTACGCAAGCTGCATGATGAGTTTCATATTACAAGTATCTTTGTCACGCATGATCAGGAGGAAGCTTTAGATGTAGCAGATCGCATTGTTGTGATGAACAATGGCAAAATCGAGCAAATTGGAAGCCCTGATGAGGTCTATACAAATCCAAAAAGCCCATTTGTCTATGATTTTTTAGGCAATGTCAATCTCTTTAAGGGGCGCTTAGCGAATGGCAAGCTATTGCATGGTGCAGTTGCCCTTGATGTCCCTGATAGCCATACACATACGGAAGACAACGCCATAGGGTATGTACGTCCTCACGATATTCATATTGAGAAAACCAATATGCCGGGTACAGTCCCTGTCAAAGTCAGTCATATTCATTTACTAGGGCCGATCGTACAAATTGAGCTACGACGCGAAGACCTTGACGAATTTTTAGAGGCAGAATTATCAAAAGAACAATTTTTTCAGCTTCAGCTGACAATTGGCGATCAAGTTTATGTCAAACCAAAGCATTTAAAGGTGTTTATTCCTGAGGATTACTCTATTTAATAAAGCTGCATAAATCCCAAGCTCTAAAAATCTTAGGGTTTATGCAGTTTCTTCTCTATTAAAATAGTCGCACTTTTTTAGCTACATACATCGCCATACTAACTGTTATTAACAATAAAAATGTAAACTTCTTCGTCATCTCTGGGTCCTCTGGTAAAGGTGGAAGGAAAATAAAAATATGTGGCCATGGCAGACCCGATGTTCCTAATGTCACTACCTCAATCACAGTATAAATAAAAATAATCGCTAAGGTTAGCTCAACACTCCTCATCGTAAAAAGCAAGGCAAGTCCGCCAAACAAATAAAACAACAGTAGTACAGGTAAATGGGTTAAGGTAATGCTATCAAAGACAGCAGCACCTCCCTTTATTCCGATAATTAGCAATAGCACAATTAGCAACAAACTATAGAGAATACCATAACGAGCAATATCATAAAAAAACCATTTGCGATAATAGGGAAACAATGTATCCTCGGCTCCATGCACTAATAGCTCGCTATAGCGATACACTAAATGCCAGCAGCAAAATGGCAAAAAAATACCTTGCACAATAATAAAATGGTTATAGTAATCTTTCTCCATCGAGGCATAAAATAAAATCCCTAGTAAAGCTACTCCCCACATGAAAAATGGCACATAAAATGCCCCTTTCATGCTTTTTTTATCAAATGCAAACAATAGCCTACTATTTTCCATTATCAACACCTCGTACAACCGCTAAATAGCCTTCCATTAAACGAGGAATCACCCTTGGCTGACCTAAAGCTTCCGTTGAAAAGATACGCACCTTTAAATGTTGTTCCTCTTCATTAATTTGTGTAACATCCTGTGTCATTAAAAGCTCACTTAATCCCTCTGCCTGCACATCCATATGATAGACATAACCGTCCGCTCGTTGCTTTAGCTCCTCAGGTGTACCTTCAAAACGCAGCTGTCCTTGTGTCAGAATACCAATTTTAGTACAAAGAAACTCAATATCCTCCACAATATGGGAGGAGATAACAACCGTATGTTGCTTCCCTAGCTCTAATAATAAGTTACGAAAACGAATTCGTTCTTCAATATCAAGCCCTGCAGTCGGCTCATCAAACAGTAAAATAGATGGCTTTCTCATTAATAATTGGGCAATACCGACTCTTCTTCGCATTCCCCCAGATAGCTCATTCATTTTTTTATGTTGCTGTCCACTTAAATTTACAATCGCTAATGCCTCTTCTATTTGCTGCTGTCGCTCACTTTTTTTCACAATTCCCTGCAAAACAGCAATATGATCAAGCACCTCATAGACTGAAATTTCAGGATAAATCATAAAATCTTGCGGTAAATAACCGATCAAGGTATTAACAGTAATATAACTAGCATGACGATGGACATAGTGTTGATCATCAATTTTAATTGAACCAGCCGTCAACGTCTGCAATCCTGCTAATATTTTCATTAATGTTGTCTTACCTGCCCCATTTGGACCAATTAAACCATAAATCCCTTCTACTGTTAATGAAATATCATCTAATATATTGCGCTTTTTAATCGTTTTTGTTAAATTCTCAATTTCCATTCTCATGCTGAAGCACCCCCCGTACAAGTTGTTCAATTTGCTGCCAGTCATTTTGCACCTGCTCAATATTACTAAACCATGCACTTAATAGCCGATTTTGTAATGCTTCGTCTGCTTGCAACACCTGGCTATAAACAAAATCAGCCGATTGTTGATCTGTAGCTGAGAACTCGTGATAATAAAATGGGCTTGGGCGGAATAATTCAGATCCTGGTTGGTTAATTTTATGACGCGTTGCTAAAATTTGGCTTGTCAAATCCAGCCATTCCTCAGCTACTGCTGGATTGCTCAATTGCTGATTAATATGTGCAAATGCCAGCTTACTTGGCATTAAATAAGCTGTCCCATCAATAGAGTCAATAGCATAGAGAGAATCTGTTGGATATAACAGGAAATTATCATGCCATTGTACCGCTCCCCCACCTGATTGAAAAACAAGCAAATCTGGCAAAGCTCGGCTAGCAGATATTAGCTTTTGAAGGTCTTGATTAACCTGCTCCATACGTGTAATCATCACCTCAAATTGCTCTTTTGTTTCCGTCCAATCTAATGGATAAACTATTTGATAGTGCCCAATTGTTTGCTGTTGGAACGGTGCCTTGATTACTGCTAGGCCATCTACAACGCCCTCATAAATGGTTGGCTGAATTTGCGGAATATTTAAAAGCAACTCTTGCTTGCTATGCACCTGAAATTTCACTGCTGGCTCTTGAATTGGCTTCAGAATAGCTCGACCATAGCCTATAAAATCAATATACTGTATAAGCGGTTCCGCACTTCTTTTTGGATACCAGCCCACTGTAGCAGGTAATAGCCAACGATCTCGATGCACCTTAACAAAAAATTGACTCGTTAATGTATAGTCAAAAGTTAAAGCAGTTGTTGTTGGTTGAATTGTAACACTTACTGTATCTCCTTGACGTTGAAAAGACTGCTCCTTCCCATGCTCATCTACAATGCGCTGAATCGGAAAGGCATGATGGAGTTGAAAGGTCGGTGTCGTTGTTTGTACTTGCTCTAAGGCAACTGTTGTCGATAATTGATTGCCTGTATCGCTGATGTTAATTGTATAATTAGCGATATGATAACGTAAATCGGCTGGTGGTATAGTATAGTTTTTATAATAAAGACTTTCAGCTTCTTCATCTGCATAGTTAAAAACTCTTGATTCATTACGTGTCATCTGCTCAATACTTCCTATTGTTAGCCCACCTACTAGAAATATAGCAATTACAGTAGCTATACGTTGTTGACGGAACATGCTATAACGCAATAAGCTAATCAAAAGTAATAAGACCGACACCAATATCCAGCCAATTCCTTTCCACGCTGTCCCACCTGAATAACTATAGCCCATATATGATTGATAGACTTGGTAGAGACTCATTGTAGATAAATATGAAAAGCTACGCCAATCATCCGCCTGAATTTGTCGAAAATAGTTGATAAAAATTTCTGTATTTATCGGTCCTAGTAAAAACCAAATTATCAGTAAAATCACAAAACTTATCTTATGTTTGCCCACTACACTAGCAATCAACACACCAATCGCTAAACCAATCAAGGTTGGTAGCCAACAATAGAGCACAATAAATAGAGCTACTTCTAGATAAAAGTTTGACCACGGAACCGAAACAGCCCTATAAAAGCACCATACAAGCAGTGTTTGGACAATAAAAAATATACCTTGAATACTCATATGTACAACTGCCATTGCTACGATTTTCTGCCATAATATACGGTAGGCATCTGAGAAATAACGTTCCATGCCAAAAGCACGCTCTTCAGCAAATAAGCGATAAAAAAAGACCATATAAATCATAAAAAGCATTTGCCCTGGCACAAAAAGCTCCCCTAATACATTGCCATAGTCTGTTGAAGTGCCGTTATATAGTACAATATAACGAACAGAAAGCATCACTGTATAGACAAGTAAAGCCCCTACATAAAATTTACTAGTTATTAGACGTTTACTATAAAAAATGACTAAATTCATCCACCGACTCATCCGCTCCATCCTTTCCTCACATACTAGTAAAGATGCATCGCAATAAACTGCGATGCATCCTTTAGCTTACTTCACCGTAACTTTAGCGCTACCCGAAATTTGTGTTGTATTCGCCTGTGTATTTGCTTGTGCATAATACTGTTCTCCACTTGTTGTTGTAAAAGATGTGGATGTGGATGTTCCTGGATTTGCAATTAAGTTTGCCTTAATCGTATCTGGCCACCAATTTTTATATACTTTAGCATAGCCTTGTACGTAAAATGCCGGACCTGATGATGTCACTGTCAAAGTTCCAGATGTTCCAGTAGCTGTTACGTTACTTCCTGTTGCACTCGAACTACCTACAGGTATGTAAGCTGTAGATGTCCCTGCTGCATAGGCTGAGCCAGCAACGCCAAGCATAACAGCCAATGCACCACATTTAAGTATTTTATTCAGCTTACCTTTTTTCTTACAAATTAGCATATTTCTCACCTCCTTTCAATGGTGTTAATGTACCATTATCTAACAAAAATGTTTGTTGTACAGATTGTGAAATATCAGGTTCCATACGATTACCTGTAATAACAAAAGATAATTTATTTTCCCATTTTTTAAGAAAATCAAAAAACTGAGATCGTTCTTCAAAATCTAGTATTTTAAAGGGTTCGTCATATAAAATAATGGGAATTCTCATCGTCATAGCAATATGTGTATAAAAGACTAACTTTAAAAACTGATTTAATTGTTGAAAATACATTCGACCATCTAATTGGTAATCTAAGCATAATCCTGATACTACAAAGGATTTTTTAGTGAACAATCTATATATCGTGTGCAATTTAAAACCATTCCATTTTAAACTAAAGTCTTCAGGGACTAAAAAAAATGCTTGTCTTTTCCCTAATACTGAATGTCCCAATGTCAGATTTTCTTGTAAGTGAATTTCACCTTCCGTCAATTTTTTCTGATAAAAAAGCATGTGGAGTAAATCTGTTTTTCCTATATTATTTCTCCCAACAATGTAGGATGTTTTTGGTATTTCAATTGTGACATCATATAAAATTTTTTTATAAGAAACATTTTGAAATATAAGCATGTTGTCTTTCTCCTTATTTATATGATTTAAGAAAATAGTGAACTTGTTCTAGCGCTCTTTCTATAGCTTCTTTAGTATCTACCCCTTGCTGTAAAAAATAATGGTAGGCAATAGATTGTAGCGATGCTTCTGTGATTCCTTCAAATAACCCCACATCGTTTATATTTTGAAATGGTGTGATCATCATATAAAGGGTATCTCCATTGATCCAAAAATCATCAATTGAGTTAGGAATATCCACTTCAAATTTAGGAACAACAACTACTTTTTTCACCTGCGAAAAGTGTTGATTCTCTAGCTGCATTCTATGGAATTGCTCTACTTGATTTAAATAGTTGCTAATTGCACTATCAGTAGCACTCCACATAATAGGCATATATACTGTATAACGCCCAACTATTTTTGTACTATATTTTCCAATAATCAATGTAGGACAGGCTGTTGATTCTATTGGTTGTAATTTAGCTAATGATGATGCCACTGTAATACTATTTTTTTCACATGTACCGTTGAAACGATTCAACGTAGGTTGCTGATTTTCATTTAACAAATAGTCGATAGGTGCTATCACTGTAGGATACCAATTAAAGTGATATGGCAAATAAATATTGCCGTCTTGAATAGGTGTTAAACCATCACCATACTTAGCTATATATTCAAATGTTATCTTATCTTGTGCTCTATCTTTTAAAACAATTAGATTACCGTGTCGTTCAAAATCGATTTCTTGATTATTAGCTGTTACTCGTTTTAAATTGAATAGCTTATTTAAAAAAAATCGAGTCTGATCAGTAGTTGATAAAAGTAACGTAGTATTAAATGCAATACTTTGATCTGGCAACTGAGATACTTCAATTTTTTCTATATTTATTTGTTGGTCATCACCTTCACTATACAACGGTGTTTTTTGCCCTAATAACTCCGTATTAAGATGAATGTACTGCTCGAAGTAAAGCTTCTGCTTTGTTGCTTGAGGAATATTTGCATATAAATATTCCACTCCTATACTCATTGCAACTACACCCAAAAGCATTATTGCTAGAAGTATTTTTGGCTGCTTTATACTCACATATACAAACCATAAAATAATAACGACTACTATACATAGTCCTTTAAACACTAATGATTCATCTGCCTGAAGTGATCCTGAGAATACAGGATAATAAGGTAGACTATTCATAATAAACAAATCATAATAGGGTCTTTTCCATTCAATTAACATACTAACTGACAAAGGAACACAAAACATTAATCCGAAGAATATTCCAAGCATTCTATGCTTTCGATAGGATATATCCGCACTAAAAATACCAAGCAATAACCCTATTAAAAACGGCATATAGTAATAATTACCATATTCTTTAATAAGATTAATCATTATTTCAACAGAAAAATCAAATAAATAGCTATAATAGCAAATAAAAAGAAATAGAAATATGCTATGTAAAGTCGTAAAGCCAATTACTATTTTCAAATACCATAGAATTAAGTTTTGGCGAAAATAATTAATGGATGTTGCGTGATAAAACATACTAGTCGAATCAACCTTCACATAAATTACCGATGCCATAACATAACCCCAATAGATGGAAGCAATAATTCCGGTTATTACCAAATATTTAGTATAAAGTAAAAATTCACCCGTATGTGGCACATATGGATTAGTAAATAGATAAATCATCGGAGCGTATAACAAGGTGATTCCTATCAATGATTTTTTGCTCAGTAGATTATTTCTAAACACGAAAAAATCACCTCTATTCTATTTTTAAGCCTCAATAAAAAATATACAATTTTTTATTTAATTTCCTAAATCATAACAAAATATAACATAAAAAAACATCCGTATATCCCGCCATTTTTTTGCAGGATATACCTATTCAATGAGATTCAATATGAATGATAATATTTTACTATCATTTATTTTTATAGTATTAATAATAGGTAAAACTTTGATTATTAGGGAGGTTTTTGAAAATAAATAAAATATTACGGAAAATCACTTAATTATTTAAAGAAAAAAGGATGTCCTTACAGGAGAGCAGGGATACGACTAGAATTAAAGGTATTTCAATTCGTCATCTAGAGGCAACAAGGGAGGAGCGTAAACAATTACCACTTTTCCTTCATGACGATGTTTTACAGTAACAATTATTAGTTGTACATAAAATACAGACTACATTTCAGCAGACATTAGTAGGTACGGTTATAACTCTTCGTGTTATATGACATGATTTGCCTCCATCATAGTGAAGGATTTTTTTAGCATCCAATCTATATGGCAAAAATATTTAATAACATGTCATTGATGTGCGAGTAACAAAGAGCTCGTCAATAATAGTAAAACATGCAGAAGCAACATAAATTTATACTGCTATTAATGATTGTAGCTGATAATGGACAAGGCTTTTATATTTTGAACATCAGATACTATTTGTACAGCAACACTTTAAATTATTCACTATTTCAGGAAAGGGTAGAGCAATTAGGAGGATAATTTACGATTGCATCTCAGCTAAGTGAGCAGACAACTATTACAATCACATTGCTATTAGAATGGAGTGAACAATATGACTATTAAGATATTATTAATAGATGACCATTTATTACTATTGGAAGGCTTGAAAGCAGTACTAGAAAACGAACCAAGTATTCATGTAGTTGGCACTATTGCTGATCCATCACAACTTTTAGAGGAACTGTTACAATTGCAGCCTGATGTGATACTAATGGATATTCGTATCAAATCTCATAATGGGCTAACCTTAACAAAATCTATCACACAACAATTTCCTCATATAAAAGTTATTATCCTATCAGGCTATGATGATGATGCCTATGTTCAAGCTGCTCAAAATGCTGGAGCTAAAGCCTTTATGACAAAGGAACAATCCAATGAAGAGCTAATTGACACAGTGAAAAAAATTTATGCGGGAGATACTGTATTTCCATCCTTTAAAAAAACACGACTTACACCAAAAGAGCTAGAAATTTTGCAGCTTATTGTAGCAGAAAAAACAAGCGAAGTGATTAGTAAAGAGCTTGCTATTAGTAAACGGACTGTAGAACATCATATTTCCTCTATTCTACGAAAACTGAGTGTTCAATCACGAGTAGGTGCTGTTGTAAAGGCACTGGAACAAGGCTTAATTCGCAACACAAAAGGGCTGTAAGGAAAAGCATCCTCTTCCTTACAGCCTCTGTTTATATAGCTACAATTCTATACATTATGAACATAGCTTTCAGTATTTTCATTTGACACAGAGTGGAATTCTCGTCCATCATAGACAGCCGTTACATAACCAGCGCGAACCACAAAATCTCCAAAATGCTCGCCCTCTAAACGATCCTTTGCAAAATGTAAAAGAATTGGGCGCAGCTCTGCTAAAATTTCCTCTTCGCCAATATTTTCACGATAAATTTTATTTAAGCGATTGCCTGTAAAACTAGCACCTAGATACATATTGTATTTACCTGGTCCTTTACCAATAAAGCCGATCTCACCCATTGCTGCACGCGAACAGCCATTTGGACAACCAGACATACGAATAACAATCTCGGTTTCATTTAAGCCTGCCTCATCAATAATAGCATCGATTTTTGTAATAAGAGAAGGTAAATAACGTTCTGCCTCAGCCATAGCTAAGCCACATGTTGGTAAAGATACGCAGGCAATTGAATTGCGACGTAATGCTGAATAGTGTGCTCCATCTGTTAGCTTGTATTGCTCGATAAGCGTATTAATTTTTCTCTTCTTCTGTGGCGTTACATTGCTAATCATTAAATTTTGATTTGGTGTTAAGCGGAAATCACCTGTATGCACCTTAGCAATTTCACGTAAGCCTGTTAATAGCTCATAATCTTCAAAGTCCTTGATACGGCCATTTTGAATAAATAATGTGTAATGCCAATTACCATCAGTGCCTTTAATCCAGCCAAACTCATCACCTGTACGCTCAAATGTATATGGGCGAGCCTCTCCGATTTCCCAGCCTAGGCGACGTGTTAGCTCCTCTTTAAACCAATCAAGCCCTCTTGCATCGATTGTATATTTAAAACGAGCATTTTTACGGACAGAACGATTACCATAATCACGCTGGATTGTAATAATTTTTTCCGCTGTTTCCAGCAGCTTATCTGGTGTAATAAAGCCAATAACACGTGCAAGCTGTGGGTAGGTAGCATTATCACCATGTGTCATACCCATTCCTCCACCAACAGCTACATTAAAGCCAACAAGCTGATTATTCTCCACAATCGCAATGAGCCCAATATCTTGTGAAAAAACATCCACATCATTGCTTGGAGGAATCGCAATACCAATTTTAAATTTACGCGGTAAATATTGTGCACCATAAATTGGCTCAATCTCTTCATCCTGACTGTCTACTACCTTTTCGCCATCCAGCCATAATTCATGATAGGCACGTGTACGAGGCAATAAATGCTCACTTAGTTTTGCGGACCAATTGTAAACCTCCTCATGCAATGCTGATTGATTAGGATTCACATTACACATTACATTACGGTTTACATCTCCACAGGCAGCAAGAGAATCTAATAGCACTTCATTAATTTCCTGCATATATTTTTTTACATTCCATTTTAAAATACCATGTACTTGGAATGCTTGACGTGTCGTTAGCTTTAAGGAACCATTACCATATTTTCTTGCCATTTCATCCATCACAAGCCATTGCGCTGGTGTTGCTGCGCCCCCAGGTGTGCGGACACGTACCATAAATTGATAAGCAGGTTCCAGTTTTTGACGCTGACGCTCATTACGAACATCACGATCATCCTGTAAGTAGCTACCGTGGAATTTCATCAGGCGGTTATCATCCTCTGGAATGCCAGAGCTTAATGGGTCATTCATTGTACGTTCAAGTGTTCCGCGAAGATAATTACTCTCAGTCTTAATACGCTCTACATCACTTGGTTTCCCAGGCTGTGGCGGTAAAACTATTTTTTCTGTCATGCTCAATCGCTCCTCTAATTAAAACTTAATAAACATCACGTTGATAACGTTTTTGCTGCTTTAATTCGTTCACAAAAGCTTTTGCTTCCTCAGGGGTTTTCTGACCCTGCTGTTCAATAATACGGTGAATGGTTGCATCTACATCAGCTGCCATTGTTTTTTCATCACCACATACATAAATAACAGCGCCCTGCTCAAGCCATTCATAAAAGCTTGCTGCATTTTCTTCCAATTTATGTTGTACATATACTTTTTTATCTGTATCGCGTGAAAAGGCTACATGCATCTGACTTAACGTACCTGCGGCAAGCCAGCGCTGCCAGTCTGTTTGATAAAGGAAATCTGTAACAAAATGCTGGTCGCCAAAAATAAGCCAAGCGTTACCCTCAATGCCTAACTCCTCTCGTTCCTCTAAAAAGGCTCGATATGGCGCAATACCTGTGCCTGCACCAATCATAATAATTGGTGTATCCTGATTTTCTGGCAATCTAAAGTTTGGATTTTTATGAACATAAATTGGCAATGTATCTCCAATTTGAAGGCGCTCCGCTACACTGCCAGAGCAAACGCCCAAACGTTGTCGTCCAGCTGTTTCATAGCTTACTTTGCCAATTGTTAAATGTACTTCATCAGGATTTGCCTTTTGACTACTCGCAATGGAATAAAGTCTAGCAGGGATTTTACGCAATATTTCAATAAATTGCTGTGCACTCCATGTAAATGGCGCAAAATCCTCTACTACATCAAGTAAATCTCTTCCCTTTGCATAGTCCTTCCATGCATTTGACTCTGCAAGAAGCCTCGAAAATTCAGGATGTTCTGTATAAACGCTAATTTTTTCAAGCAATGGCTTTGATAGTACTGTAATCTCAAGCCTTTTTTGTAATGCATCCTTCAATGACAATGTTTCATCAGCAACCGTTACCTCTGCTGCTGGATCAAGATGCAATGCGGTTAATAATGCATCGACTAGCTTTTCATCATTCTCTGGCTGAATACCAATACTGTCACCAGGCTCAAATTGGAAATTAGCACCTTCAATTGATAATTCAAGATGGCGTGTTTCTTTATTAGAGCCACGACCATTTAGATTAATATTTTCAAGCACTTCAGCGTAAAACGGGTTTTTCTTAGAATATGTAGTAGCTGCTGGTGCTTGTGTTAGCTCATTTTGTACTACAGTTGCTGCTACCTCCGCAGGCTGTTGTAAAAACTTCTCTTGCACAGCCGAGAACCATTGTGCTGCATCATCATCATAATCCACATCACAGTCGATACGAGGAGCTATCCTTGTTGCTCCTAGTTTGGCAAATTGCTCATCAAAGTCCTTACCTGTTTTACAGAAAAATTCATAGGAGCTATCGCCTAATGCAAGCACCGAATAATGTAAATGATCTAGCTTTGGTGCTCGTTTACTATGCAAAAATTCATAAAATTGGATTGCTTGATCTGGCGGATCGCCCTCACCATGTGTACTAACAATCAGTAAAAGATTTGTTATCTTTTTTAAATTAGCCGCTTTAAATTTCCCCAATGATGCAACAGTCACATCAACATTTTGAGCTTTTAGTGTAGATGCATATTTTTCAGCTAGCCCTTGACTATTCCCTGTTTGAGAGCCATATAAAATCGTGATTGTTTGCGTAATTGGTTGTGCTGCTGGCGGTGCACTTTCAACAAGGGCATCAAGTGTTGCTTGTGGTGCGCTCAAATAGCCGTTAAGCCAAATTTTTTGTTCAACCGTTAGTTTTGGCAGAAGCTCATTCAATAGCTTTATCTGCTCTTCATTAAATGGACTGTTTATTACTTGCAGTTTCAATCTTTGCCACCTCACAAAATAATAGTTATTGATGATTATCGAAGTCTTATTTTTTCCTTTTTTTCAATTTGAACCACATAGGAATTTTGTACAATCAATGTAATAGACCCGTGGTTCACAGTATTCAACATTTGGCGGACATTTTCTAATGCTAGATTTACATTTTCAGTCTTTTTATCTACCATTACGAAACACCTTCCTCTTTAAAATGTAATAGTTCATCAATACGCTCCACTAACACCTTTTTTACATTGTCGTCATAGCCTAAGCTTTCACATAAAATAATATTCTTGCCTTCAACCCCCTGTAATCGCTTTGTAATGCTTTGCCGTAAAATACCTGTAAATAATAAATAAGGCACAATAAAAACTTGCTGCTGCTTATACTGTTCTTGTTGTAGCCATTCCTCAAAAGTTGGTCCCATTCCATATAAAAAGCATGTGTCTACAGCCTTATAGTGATATTTCGTGCGTAATCTTGTCGCAATATTAGCTAAATCTCGTTTCACCGCAGGGTCACTGCTGCCACGTCCTATCAATAAGACACGAGCATGTGGGTTAGGTTGCTGCTGTTCTAGAATTCTTGCTTGCAATGTATCAATTAGTAATTCATGAACACCAAGTGGTGCACCATATGTAAACTTTACATATGGATATTGCTTTTGAGCCTTGGCAATCTCATGTGGAATATCATGCTTAGCATGCTGAGCAGCTAACAATAAAATCGGCATCACGGCAATGGTTGTCGCACCTTTATAAATACAATTGGCAATTCCCTCCGCAATGGTTGGTGTTGCAAGCTCTAAAAAGCAGATTTCCTGAATGGGCACGTACACTTCCTGCTGTACACCCTGAAGAAATGTCACAGCTTGCTCTACTCCTGCCTTTACGCGACTGCCATGTGCAATATATAAAATGGCTTGCATCATTTCACATCCTTATTCAGAAATTTCGGCTAGCTGTGAATGACTATCCTCAAACCATTGAATAGTTTCTCTTAATGTCACAACCTTCCCGACCAATATAATGCTTGGATTTTGAATATTTTCTGTACGTACAATATCTTCTATTGTTGCTAGAGTACCTGTCACAGTTTTTTGTTGAGCAGAAAATGTGCCCCAATGAATAAGCGCAACAGGTGTTTCTGGATCACGTCCATATTTTAGTAGCTGTTGACGGACATATGGCAGATTACCAACCCCCATATAAATGGCAATCGTATCAATTCCTTTTGCAAGACTTTCCCAGCGAATTGCATCTTCCTTATCATCCTGCATATGACCTGTCACCATCGCAAAGCTTGAGCCTAAATCACGGTGTGTCACTGGAATACCCGCATAAGCTGGTGCAGCAATGCCTGATGTAATACCGGGTATAATTTCGAATGGAATATGATACTGCGCTAACACTTCAGCTTCCTCTGCACCTCTTCCAAAAACAAATGGGTCCCCCCCTTTTAATCTTGTAACAATTAACCCTTGCTGTGCGTAATTAACAAGTGTTTGGTTAATATGCTCCTGAATCATGGCATGTTGTTGAGGCAACTTACCACAAAAAATGAGCTTAGCGTCTTTTTTAGCGTAGGATAACAGCTCTTTATTAATCAGCCTGTCATATAAAATAACATCTGCACATTCAATACAGCGCAATCCTTTAACTGTAATAAGATCAATATCGCCAGGACCAGCTCCTACAATATAAACTTTTCCCATTCCACTTCACTCCTTATGTAAAGAAAAAAGGCCAATATTATCCATAGGCATACTAATGCCTAAAAACAATAAAAGCCTCTAGTTTGCTAGTCAGCTACATTATTTAATTCTTAGTAATATAATAAGAATAATATATAATCTAGGATATTCTGTCAACATAAATTTTGATACTTCATAAAATACTGATTTTTAGGCATAAAAAAACCAATTGCCGATTTGCAAATCGACAACTGGTTATGATTGTTATATTCTCACCAAGGTCTACGATATCGTGGACCCGGTCGAAAATATGGGCCTCGTGGATACGGCTGATAGCTTGGATAGTTTGGGTAATACGGATAATTTGGATATTGATTAAATTGTGAGCCAAGTAAGCTGCCTAAAAATCCACCAAAAAACGGTGCGCCAAATGGCCAAATAAAACCGCCAAAGCCTCCTCCAGGATAACCTCCAAAATTACGCATATGCTACCTCCTCTTTTTACTCTATCGTATGAAGAAGGATACATCTCTCATATGTGCAATGCCTAACCTACTGGGGTTAGCACGTATATCATAAAAAAAATCAGCGATAGCAAAGACACGCTGATTTTTTATTGTTGATTATTCCTCGCCTAAGCGTTGCACAAAATTAGCAAGTGTACGTACCATTACACCTGTACCGCCTTTAGGACCTAAATCATGTGCAGTCGTGGCATCAGATGTACCAGCAATATCTAAATGAATCCATGGTGTATCACCAACAAACTCACCAACAAAGCCTCCACCAAAAATCATATGACCATCACGTCCAGGAGAATTGTTTAAATCAGCCACATCTGATTTACGAATACGTTTTTTATCGTTTTCTGTTAAAGGCATACGCCATACAAACTCATCTGTTTCTTGTGCGGCTTCCATAAATGCGGCAAAAAATGCATCGTCGTTTGATAATGCACCTGTTTTGTCCATGCCTAGTGCAGTAATAACGCCTCCAGTTAAAGTAGCAACATCAATTAGTGCTGTAGCCCCCTGCTGTTTCGCATATGTAGTCGCATCTGCCAGCACTAAGCGCCCTTCTGCATCCGTGTTTAAGACTTCTACTGTTTTCCCGCTATAGGTTGTAATCACATCATCTGGTTTAAATGCTGTATCAGATACCATATTATCTGTAGAGCCAATCACAGCGACAACATTTTTAGCTGGACGTAACTCACCAATAATTTTCATTGCTCCCAGTACAGCAGCAGCACCGCCCATATCGCCTTTCATACCAACCATTCCATCTTTAGGTTTTAATGAATAGCCACCTGTATCATATGTTACACCTTTACCTACAAGCCCAATTGGCTCTGCAAAATCATCTGTTGCTTTGTACTTTAAGGTAATTAAACGGGGTTCTTCATAGGAGCCTTGGTTTACACTTAAAATACCACCCATACCAAGCTCCTCTAATTGGGCTTTATCTAAAATCTCTACTTCAAAATTATAGTTAACCGCAAGCGACTCTGCATAATTAGCTAAATCAGTCGCTGTTAATAAATTTGGTGGTAAATTAATTAAGCTACGTGCCTCATTCACCGCATCCGCATAAATCGCACCAACTTCAAAGCTCGCTACTACTTCATCTAAATCATCAGCTGCTGTAACAAAATGAACCGCCTCAATACGTTTATCCACCTCATTGGAAGTCGTTTTATAATGAGGAATTGAATAGTAGCCAAGCCCTGTGCCTTCACCCGCTAAAAAGGCTACATCTGCTACAGTAATGGATTCTGTTGTAAATGATTCAAGCCAAACCGAATACTCTTTCACCTTTAAAGCTCTTAGCTCTTTCCCTACTAAGCCAAATGCTGCTCGAAGATCGCCCTCTGTTAAGTTTTTACGCTCATCTAACCCAACAAACAAAAGACGTTTCAAATTGGCATGCTCTTTGACAAATGGTAATTTCGTTAGCTTTTTTAATGCAGTCGATATATCCCCTGCATTAATCCATGTATCAAGGGATTCACCGAAAAAGGATGAAAAGCTGGCCCAATCTTGCATTTGTTCACGATGTTTTGGGACTCCCACTATTAATAGCTCAGTAGAAATCGTTTCAAATGTTTTTGCTTCTTTTACAATATGCATGTAAACTCCTCCATTCCATATACTATTATAGCGAAGTTTCTGAAATGCGCGTAATATTTGCCTATAGCTTCTTTTAGAAAATAATGAATGTTATAATAAACGTAATTATTTGCAAAGGCTGTGATGAATTTGAGTTTACTTCAAAATACCCCTTTACTCGTTGCCCTCTTTGCCGTTCTCTTTGCACAATTTGTTAAAATTCCTATTCATTTTTTAATGACAAGAAAAATCAAATGGGGCCTCTTTACATCAACAGGTGGTATGCCTAGCTCCCATTCCGCTTCTGTCACTGCACTAACAACCTCTATTGCTTATGAAACGGGCTTAGACTCTCCCATTTTTGCAGTAGCTGCTATGTTCTCCTTTATCGTTATGTATGATGCAAGTGGTGTACGCTATCAAGCTGGACAACATGCGGCAGTTTTAAATCAGTTACGTAAAGATTTTCAAACATTGCTCCATGATTTAAAAAAATGGCCGCAAATGGATGGGCAAGAGAAGATGGAGGAATTAAAAACATTACTAGGTCATAAACGAAGTGAAGTATTTTTCGGAGCCCTTACAGGTATTTTTATCGCTATTATTACCTACGAGCTTTTACTATAACCATAGCAGCACATCCTCTGAACGGAGGCTGTGTTTTTTGTTTGCACAGTCGTAAGCATTCTCAGGTACTAAAAAAGTATTCCTCCCTCAGTTGAAAGAAGAATACTAAGCACATTAAAACATTCGGTATCCATTTTTTCGTAAATAAATCATCACAATCCCCGCCACAATAGCACCTGCAAAACCGCCTGATAAAATAGCAATATCAACAAATTGAAGTGCCTGCAACTTATCCATTAACGCAGGAAAGGCAGAGCCTGGATTGAAAATATAATCGAAAAAGCTTACTTCATCCACAATAAAAATCACAACAATTGGATACACAATTGCCATTAACCATGTCATGCGTAATAGCATATTTAGCAAAAAGCCGATACCAAAAAACATCACAAAAAACAGCAAAATAGAAATGATTAGCTGGACTAATGAAACTGGACCTTCCATGTATGTATAACCTCCGTTTTCCTCTCATTAGTTTACATGATTACAACAATGCTTTCAATGAACACAGCCCTGTTTTCGCCTGTTCGACATATTTAACAGCCTAAGTATTGTCTTCCCATAAGAAAAGTTCTTGCTATCATAAAAAAACTATTGAAGATAACCATATATCTTCAATAGTTTTATAGATTATGAAGCTGATTGCGATAATAGAAATCTTGGTGATTTCCAAAGCTGTGCCCACTTTTTAAAGGCTGTAATAACAATAATTAAGCCTAATAACAACATAATAACGGATAATATACCATTTAACATATTGAAACCAGCAGCGTCTGGGTTCCAATATACATTTTTAATCATCCAATAGCCTGCAACATTAACTGTGATGTATAGATAGGCTAATGGAATAAAGCAAGTTAACGCATAGACTCGCTTGTCTGCAACCCTTAATACCATTGTCACACCACATACTAAACCAATGGCTGCCATTAGCTGATTGGACACACCGAATAATACCCAAATCGAGCTAATATCCCCTGAGTACAATAAATAACCCCACATAAAGCAAGCGAGTGCACTTGCAAAAATTGTACCTGGTATCCAATTTGTACGCTTCAATGGCTTATAGACATTGCCACCAAAATCTTGAATTAAATAACGCGCTACTCGTGTTCCTGCATCAATAGCTGTTAAAATGAACACAGCCTCAAACATAATGACAAATTGATAGAAATAAGACGATAATTCCGCAAACCAAGGAATACCTGTAAAAATATCAGTCATCCCAACGGCTAATGTTACAGCACCACCTGTTCGCCCTTCCAAATCCATGCCAATGCTTTGCGATAACGCTTGTAAATGAACAGGTTCCATTCCTAATGTTGCAAAGACAGCAGGTGCTGAGTTAATCGCAAAATAGTCTGCTGGATGAAGAGCTGTTGCAGCAATTAAAGCCATTATACCTACTAAACACTCTACTAGCATCGCGCCAAAACCAACAATACGAATATCTTCCCAACGATCAATCATTTTAGGCGTAGTTCCCGACCCTACAAATGCATGGAATCCTGAAATAGCACCGCAGGCAATTGTAATTGATACAAATGGCCATACAGGACCTGCTATAACTGGTCCACCACCATGAATAAATTCTGTAAATGGCGGGAATTGAATCGCTGGGTTGACGAAAAATACCCCAATAATTAATGCAATAAATACGCCAATTTTCATAAAGCTACTTAAATAATCACGAGGCGCTAATAGTAGCCATACAGGTAATGCAGCAGCAAAAAACGCATAAATAGGTAAAATAATTGCTAATGTATCACGATCTAACGTTAAAAAATCGCCAAATGCTGTGCCCTGAATAAGTGGTCCAATAAACACGCCAATCATTAACAATATAAAGCCTACTGTAGATGTAACAATTAAATTGCCTGTTTTTCGATAGGCAATTCCTACAAGCATGGCAATCGGAATCGTAATCCCTACCGCAAATGTTCCCCATGGATTTCGTTCTAAAGCTCCTAGCACTACCATTGATAGCCCTGCCATTGTAATGGTAATAATAAACAGCATCGCAAGTCCAGTACAAAAACCAGCAACAGGACCAAGCTCTTCCTTCATCACTTCTGATAATGACTTACCACCATGACGCATAGAGGCAAATAGCACAACTGCATCATGTACAGCCCCGCCAATAACAGCGCCGATTAGTAGCCAAAGAAGTCCTGGGAGATAACCAAATTGTGCAGCTAAAATAGGTCCAACTAAAGGTCCTGCTGCGGCAATGGCTGCAAAATGATGCCCAAAGGTTACCCATTTATTCGTTGGAACATAGTCTTTACCATCTTCCAAAGCGTGCGCTGGCGTGGGTATATCATCCTTAATTTTTAACACCTTTTTTGTAAAGAAGATACCATACAAGCGATAGCTAATCATCAATATACACATTGAGCCTATCACAATTGTAATTGCATTCATGTAAACACCCCTTTTTGCTTTTTCCACATCATAGCAAATGAATCTACTAATTATTCGTAAAATTAACTAAAATGTCAGAAATTTAAGCTGAAAGGTTATATTTTACTGTTGAAATGCAACTATTTTGATAAATCAAAGATTTTCCTTACATCCTTCATATATAATCTACTTACAGGAATTGATTGCCTATTATGCAAAATTAAATTATATTTCGAATTGCTCCAAGGCTCCAGCTCCACAATATGCTCTAAATTCACAATATACGCACGATGAACACGTACAAAGCCTTTTAAAGCAAGCTTTTTTTCCAATGCTGCCAACGACTCTGAAGCAAAAAATCTTCCTTGCTCTGTCACAATAATTGTTCTACTATCCTCAGATGTACAATATAAAATATCCTGTATTTTAATTAATAAAATTCGATCATTGGCAAAAGCTGTTAGTTTATCTAGCTTGTCTAGCTGCGAATACTTTAATTCTTCGATTGTTTTTGCCTGTGCTGCTCTTTTTTTCGCTACTAATTTTTCAACGGCTGTTTGAACCCGCTGTGCTTCAAATGGTTTTAAAATATAATCAAAAGCATTCACTTCAAATGCCTGCAGTGCATACTCGTCATAAGCCGTGGCAAAAATAATTTCTGGCCTCTGTGTATTTAACATTAGCTCCTTTGCTAAATCGACTCCATTACTTCCACCTAATTCAATATCTAAAAATATACAATCCACTTCAACAAATTTAAACTCTTGGCAAAGCTCCTCTAATCCCTCAGACTCACCACAAACTGTCACTAACCCTGTTTGCTCTAATAAATAACGTAGTTCAGCTCGTGCTAATGGTTCATCATCAACAATATAAACATTCAATTTGTTCTACTCCCATCTCGTTGCCTTTAATGGCAATTGAATCATAATTTTTGTACCTACATCCAATGTACTTGATATATGAAAATCAGCCTCTGAGCCATAAATTTCATGGATACGCTGATAAATATTCCATAAAGCTGTTCCTGTCCCTTGATCTGATTGCATAATACGTTTCCCAAGCTGTTTCACTTGCTCTTTTCTCATGCCACAGCCATTATCCTCTGTTAGCAATAATAATTTATCGTTCACGCGCTGTACCTTGACATAAATTTTGCCTTCCTTACGATTTTTGAAAGCATGAAAAATAGCATTTTCAACAAGTGGCTGTAAAGTAAATGGAGGAATCTGAATATCAAACAATGATTCATCCAGCATAAATTCAACCTTATATCGATTTGGAAATCTCGTTTGTTCAATCGCTAAATAAGCTTCAACATGGTCAATTTCATTTTTTAATGGAATTAACATTTGCCGTGCACCCTGTAAATTACTTCTAAAAAATGTACTAAGCTTAATTAATAAAGCTCTTGCCTCATCAGCATCTGTGCGAATCAAGCTTGAAATGGTATTAAGACTATTAAAAAAGAAATGCGGATGCACTTGTGCTTGCAATGCCTTAATTTCTGCATCTTTTAATAATTTCCTCTGCTGCTCAATTTCTGCATACTCAAGCTGGGAGGAAAAAAGTTTGCTTAAGCCCTCCGCAAGCTCCTTTTTCACCCCTGTTAAAGAATCTTCTTTGGTGAAATAAAGCTTTAAGCTTCCAACCGTCCGATGTTGCACTTTTAAAGGAAGGACAATTGCTGCGCATAACGGACAATCCTTATGGGGGCATTGAATCTCCTTTGCAGACGTAGCCATTAAAATTTTTCCTTCCTCCAATACCCGCTTCGTCAAAGCCGTCATAATTCCTCGATGAATTAAATGATGATCCTCACCAACCCCGACATGAGCCAAGATACCATTTCTATCAGTAATGGCAACAGCATCTACCTTTATTTCTCTTTTAATAATTTCTGCAACTGTTTGGCATGATTCCTCATTTAAGCCTTTGCGAAAATGCTCAATCGTTTGCTGAGCAATTGAAAAGGCTTGATGTGTTTGCAATGCCTTTGTTCGTTCCTCTTCATCAATAAACATTTTAATAATGATAAAAAATAAAAATATTCCAAAGGCATTCATCATAATCATTGGCATTGCAATTAACGATACTAACTGCAGTGCTTGTTCAAATGGCTTAGCAACCAACAATATTACGACCATTTGCACCGTTTCTGCACAAATGCCAATCATAACAGCCTTCTTATAGGAAAATGTTTGTCGTATTTTAAAACGTTTACTAAGCACACCTGTAATAATTCCTGCAAGAATTGTAGAAATACCGCAGGCAATTGCTGTAAAGCCCCCAAGTGTAATACGGTGAATGCCTGCAATAATGCCTACGCAAACACCAACAAACGGTCCACCAAAAATACCTGCAATGGCTACCCCAATTAATCTTGTATTGGCAATGGCTTCCTCTGCATTGATCGTACTATGTACCATCTGATTTAATGGATGAATTGTGCCACTTTCAATTTTAATACCTGTATAGCTGCTGATAATACATACACCACTGAAAATAATAATAAGCCATATTCTCTCTTTTATTCCTTGCTCATGAAACAGCTTCTCTCGAAAAAGCTTCCATCGTGACATTAAAAAGGCAAACACAATGATTAGCCCGACTCGCTCTAGCATAAATAAAAATAGCTCCATCATTGTTTTCCTCCTGAAATCCAATTACTTTTTAAAGAATAAGCGATAGGAAGTATAGCCAAAAATATCACCTGGATTGATCCCTTCTATCGCCTCTAATTGGTGCTTTTCAAATTGGTTGGACGCCATCTCCTTTAACATAACAGATGTCATTTCATCCTGTACTAGCTCCTGTGGATATAACCATTTGGCTTCTAATATTTCATTTTCCTGAACCATTATTTGCTGCTGCTCATCTTGCATATGGCAATAAAAAATAGCCATATTATCGCTAATTTCATCACGAATAACCCCTGTGCGAAAGCCGATTAATCCCGATACTTTACAGTCAATTCCCGTTTCTTCCTTTATTTCACGCATAACCGCCTCATCGACAGTTTCACCTGCTTGTACAAAACCTGCTGGCAATGACCAACGCCCTTTTAAGCCACTATACGCTTTTTTCACCACTAGCCACTGTCCACGCTGATTTACCGTCACACCTGATACACCTAGCCAAATTTTCCCTCGATCTTTTCTCATAGCTCTCACCTCTGTATAGCTATTATACCTGCTTACTTTTAGTCGCGTGAATACTCAATGGAAAAAGGAACTGCTTCAAAAGTTCTTTGAAACAGCTCCTTTTTCTATACCATCATTAAAAGTTGAACTGACCTCTAATTGCTGATCATCAGAATATCCTATAAGTATCACAATCCCAAAAATATATCTCCTTACTCTACAAATTCGTTATAAGTGGTAGAAATACCTTTTAAAGTTATAAAGAAGCATTATAGGGGAATAAATTTATAAAAAGATAGAATGGAGTTGATTGTATGAATCGTAAAGAACCGTTTGATGACGGCAATGACTTTTTAAAGCAGCATATAGGTATGCCAGACCAAGTCGATATTAAAAAGACTCCAACACCAGTGGAAATAATTAGTATTTAATGATTGGGGGAATTTGCTTATTTATCTTGTTGTTAATAGTAGCATTTTTTATATAACATTTATAAAAGCCTCTTTGATATAGCTACAAATCAAAGAGGCTTGGTATTTACAGTCCTAAATACGCTATTTAAGGGTTGTGTTTACATATTATCGGGATTGTGTGCACACCTATGTTCATTGCAATTTACAATCCTTCTTCAACATTTATATCACGTTTAACTATTCACAAACCTCAGGCGTACCTTCACGTTTGGCTGTTTTAAATGACGTTCCACAGCCACATGAAGCAATGGCATTTGGATTGTCAATGGTGAAGCCTCCACCCATCAGCGATTGTTTATAGTCAATTTTTGTTCCCATTAAAATCGGCGCATCTTCACGGGAAACAAGAATTGTTAAACCGTGTTGTACATCTTCAAAGTCGTCTTCCTTTTTCTCTTTATCAAAATGCATCCCATAAGAGAGCCCGCTGCAACCACCACCATTTACAACTACACGTAAACAAGAACCTTGCTCCTCGTTGTGCTCCATCATTTCTTGAATATGGAAGCCAGCAGCTTGTGTGATTTCAATTACTTGCTTTAAACTTGTCATCCCAGTCACCTTCCTTCTTATGTATTATCATATCAATTTCAGCTATTGTATGACAAACATTCAGCTTCAAATCAATTTCTCATTATAATTCTTATATTTTTCACATATTTAGTATTTTTTATTCATGTTTCCATACAGGTCATTGGTATAATAGTTACAATGACTGCGATGGGGAGGCAATATCTATGGAAATTTCACCGTATTATGAAAAACAAATTCAATGTTTAAATTGTAAAAAAGAATTTCCAACATTAAAAGTGCGCTCAAAATTTATTAAAGTAGATCATACTGAAACGGACTTTCAGCCTATTTATGCAAACGATGTGAATGCTCTTTACTACAATGTTTTTGTTTGTGAGCATTGTGGCTTTTCTTTTACTGAAGACTTTAGCAAATATTTTGCGCCAGGTATTCAAGATGAAATTCGTACGCAAATTACCGAAAAATGGGTGCATCATGACTTCAAGGGAGAACGTACTATCTTCCAAGCTATTCAAGCCTATAAGCTCGCTTTTCTTTGTGGCACACTAAAAAAAGAAAAGAATGTCGCTATTGCTGGATTAGTTTTACGTCTTGCCTGGCTCTATCGTTCCCTCAGCAACAAAGGACAAGAGGAGCGATTTTTGAAACTAGCGCGCGATAAATACATGGACTCCTACTCCACAGAGGATTACAGCTCTACACAAATGTCTACAGTGCGTATTATGTATATGATTGCCGAATTATCAAGACGTATTGGCGATATTGAAAATGCTACACGTTTCTTTTCAAGAGTTATTGAAAAACAAAGTGCTGGCGGTGAAGCAAAAATTATTGATATGGCAAAAGAGCAATGGGCAATTATACGGGAAGCGAAAAAGCAAACACCTGATGCATAAATGTTAGCTTGCTATCCATTACACCACAGCGCAATTGTACCTGCTGCTAATGCTTTCGGTACATAAAACATCTGCCGCTGACGCTTCGCTTTCGATACAAAAAATTTGCTGAACAAAGATAAAATATACCCTATAGCATAGATAGCAAAATCTAGCTATAGGGTACTTTAAAATTCTTTTTTCATAGCCTTTTTTTGTACATACATTTGATAATCTGCAACATTTAATAACTGCTTTGCTGTCATTCCATCCTGTGGAAAGCGCGCATAACCAATACTTGCTGAAATGACAACTTGCTGCCCCTCAATCATAAATGGCTCCTGTAATAGCCTATTTATGTTAGCTGTACACTGTTCAACGTCATTGGTGGATATAATATTTTCAACCAATAATACAAACTCATCTCCGCCAAGTCGTGCTAGGATTCCTTGCTTTTGAACAATATGCTTGCACCGCTCCGCAAACATTTGTAATAATAAATCTCCCTGTAAGTGTCCATATTGGTCATTTACAGCCTTAAAGCCATTCAAGTCGATGAAAAATAAGGAAAATACCTTATGCTCTTCTTTAATCAAATTCTCTAAACGATCTAAGACAAATTTTCGATTCGGTAAACCTGTTAAGCTATCATAATAAACAAATCGCTCTAAGCTTCTGGAGAAATCAATAGAACTTTGTAAAGACTTATTTAAGTTTTGAATACGCTTATAATGGTTGGCTACATCATATAGCTCTATCATTAAATAGGATTGATGCTCCAATTGCAAATGCTGTATTAAAATATTTTGACGTGGCAGCCTCATATTTGCACAGTGGCTTTCGACAAAATATTGATGCATTGCTGCTGAGCAAAAGCTTTTTTGACCATCCACTAAAGCTTTCTCAAACATATAAGCATACACTTTTTTATTAAAGCGTGGAACAACTGCTGTAATTGGTAAGCCCTTCACTTCTTCCTCACTTTTACCTGTGTAGTTGACTAACCATGTATTCCATAGCTGAATATTTAATTGTTCATCCAATAAAATTATGCCATTATCTAGTTGATTGATGATTGCTGCGTATAAATCATTCATTCAAATCCCTACTAATCTCATCCACTTTTTGTATTAAAAATTCAATTGACTCTAATGAAAATTTAATTAAAATTAATCCTAGCACCTTTGAATCATCCACACCAAAGCTCACATACAGCAATAATAAATTGCTCTCCTCTGAGCTAGCAAGTGCTTTATAAAACTCCCCTGCATTGTGTAAAATTACCTGTGGTACATCGTACTCCAACTTCATTTCCATCAGGCTTCCCATACCACCCATAATGGCATTTAGGATAATGTTCCCTATTTCTTTCACAATATCGAAATCTTCATCATTAAATGAAAATTCCCCATCCTCTACAATATATTCTTCCCCTAAACAAAGCGTAGTAACATATTTAATTTGTTCAGCAGGAAAAATAAAATCCGCTCTGCCAGAAAAAACATTACCAAACTTTAAAGAAGCAGAAAGTACCGTTCCATTTAACACAGGGATGAAATTCTCTTGCTTGCTAGCTTTTAATTCCTGCAATGATAGTAGCTTTATTTCTGGCACTGATAAAAAAATTCTTTTTTGAAGAATTTCTGATAATAAGTTAGCTGCCTCGCCAACAAATACATTATACAGTTCTTTTAATATATCCTCTTGTGTTGTTGTTAACAACGGAATCACCCTTCTATCAATAATTCAATCTCCTTTAGCTTTGCAGCATTTATTGGCTTATTAATAAATGCTACTGCTCCAGCAGATAAAACTTCATTACGAACTGCCAATTGTACGTCAGCTGAAAGCACGATAATTTTAGCTGTTGGGTATTGTTCGAGTATTTTTTGAACTGCCTCTTGTCCACCCATCTTGGGCATTAACAAATCCATGAATACGAGGTCAGGTTGGAAGGTTGCAAATACTTGAATACATTCAACCCCATCGTTTGCTGTTTCATAGATAGCGTCTGGATAAATGGATTTTAATGTTTTGATTGTTGTTTTTTGAGAGAACATAGAATCATCTACGACAAGTATTTTCATAAAGTTTTCCCTCCGCCTCAAAAAGCATATTTCTTGAATAATATCATACTTGTTATTTGGTTGAAAATTGTTTTACTAGTTCTCTATAAAATGTTGTTAAAAATGATTATATTTATGGAATAACTGCCATTCATAATTTTACAAATAATATTTTATTCGTGTATCTACGGATGGATGGCTATTCTACATTATATTTTCTTAGGGTGTCCACGAATCATTATTGTTGTTTATTGACTATTCGCAGGGCAGTTACACTAAAAAAGAATGCCATCTGCAAAATACATACAGACAGCACCTTTTCTTCATTACCTATCTCCAAGGGAACAAGGATAGGCTGCTATTATCCATTAAAACACTTGCTCTACTTCTACAATACCTGGTACTTCTTCTAGCAATGCACGTTCGATACCAGCCTTTAGTGTAATTGTAGAACTTGGGCAGCTACCACATGCACCTAATAGGCGTAATTTTACAACGCCATCCTCAACATCTACTAATTCACAGTCTCCACCGTCACGTAGTAAGAATGGACGTAATTTATCTAATACCTCTTGAACTTGGTTGTTAATTGTTGCTTCTGCCATTTATCTCGACTCCTTTCCTTATAATGATTATAATGTTAGCAACAGAAAAAATCCAATATTGAATCACAAGGAGAGAAAATACAATGCTACCCTCTAAACCTGTAATTGAAATTTATGGAACAGCTGTTATCTGTGCGAGCTGTGTCAATGCCCCATCTTCCAAAGATACATACGAATGGCTACAAGCTGCCATCAATCGCAAATATCCACATCAAGCCTATGATATTCGCTATATCGATATTGAAGGCCCAATTGAGAATGAGCGAGATCAAGAATATGCAACACGTATTCAAGAAGATGAGTTTTTCTATCCACTTGTTCTTATTAATAATGAGATTGTTGGCGAAGGTTATATACAGTTAAAGCCTGTATTTACAGCGCTTGAAAAACTAGGCTTTGCGCCAGACGAAACAGTATAGCTAAGGCAAAGGGATTGTTTCAACATCATTTTGAAACAATCCCTTTCAACTAATTAATCATTTTGACGTTTGTAATACCATAATAATCCTGATTTCATTAAGCGAGCAATACGTCCTGTTACGGTTGTATCTGCTAAGTATACAAAGCCTTGTTTTTTACCAAGAGCCCCCATAAAGCCTTTTAACTTAATATCTGGCATTTTCTCTGGTAAATGCTCACCTTTCCAACGCATACGAAGCACTTTCACGATTTGCTCTGCTTGTTCCTCAGCTAACTGGGCTGTTGGAGGCAAATCTGATGCAGCACAATCCCCTACAACATAGACATGCTCATCGTCAAGTACATTAAAATACTGTGTTACAAGTGGGCGATCGTGTTTATCCTTCTCAACATCCAAGTCACGAACGATTTTGACAGGCTGCACACCTGCTGTCCATACGACAGCATCGAGTAAAATTTCATCATCATGATTAAAAATCTTACCTGGCTCCACTTTTGTAATATTAGAATTGGCAACGACATCGACATTATGCTTAACAAACCAATCCTTTACGTATTTACTTAGCTTTTCTGGAAAATCCTTTAGAATACGTGGACCACGGTCAAATAGCTTAATTTTTAAATCTGAGCGGCTTTCACGTAGCTCACTTGCAAGCTCAATACCACTTAAACCAGCCCCTACAATACCGACTGTAGAGCCTGCTGGTAAGCCACAAAGTGCTTGGTATGTTGCACGTGATTTCGCCATTGTTTGAATGCTATATGTGTGCTCTGCCGCACCTGACACACCATGATATTTATCCTCACAGCCAAGACCAATCACTAAATCATCATACTCAATACGTTGCCCATCTTCTAGAATGACTACCTTTTCTGCACGATTAATATCAACGACTTCTCCATATACAGCCGTTAAACGTTCATGCTCTGGGAAGCTTACACGAATTTCTTTATCTGTTGAAGTCCCTGCTGCTAATGCGTAAAATTCTGTTTTTAAACTATGGAAAGGGGCTCTGTCTACTAGCACGATTTCTCTGTCTAATGGAAGGTTATTTAATAGACGCAACATTACTCGCATATTGCCGTAGCCGCCACCTAAAAGTACTAATTTTCCCATAATAGTCTCCTTTATATACATCTTATAATCATTGTTCACAAAGTATCCACAAATGAGTATAACCGATTGTGAGATGTTTCACAATATAAGAATGCATTTTTGTGAAAGATTTCACAAAATAAACGAGAACTTGTTTGTTTCGATAGCTTTTAATGTGAATCATAACGACTTTCTTTAAGTTTGTCACTCAAAAATGAAAGTAATACTATTTCAAAACGTAAATTATTGACGAATATCCTAAAAGCGAGTAGCATTACTTTGGTGAGGTGACACACATATGAATCCAATGGTTGAATTTTGTATTAGCAATTTAGCAAATGGCTCTCAGGCAACCTATGAAGCGCTTGAACGTGATCCAAATATTGATGTTTTGGAGTATGGCTGCCTCAGTTATTGTACAAAGTGCTCAGAAACTTTTTATGCAATTGTCAATGGTGAATTAGTAGAGGCAGATTCTCCTGAAGCTCTAACAAAAGCTATTTATCAATTTATTGAAGAAAACCCTTTATGGTAAATTTATATGTATAAATCAAAAGGATGTTATGCTATTTTTCGCATAACATCCTTTTCTTATAATGTATCTACGATATATGTAGGCTGCTGTTCTTTCTCCAGCACAATTTTCGTTGGTGTTACACCTGTATTGACATGAATCGTATCACAGCCAAAGTTAATACCACACATAATATCCGTATCATAGTTATCACCAATCATCACCATATCCTCTTTCGAGAAGCCATGTTCTATAGCGATTACTTCTAATATGGCAGCTGATGGCTTCCCAATATAGATAGGCTCAACATCTGCAACATCACCTACTAAGCGAGCAAAAGAGCCATTGCCCGGCAAAAAGCCATATTCTGTCGGAAATTTTATATCTTGATTGGTCGCAATAAACGTCGCCCCTCGCTGAACAAAGACCGTAGCTCTTGCAAGTGCCATATAATTAAGATTACGATCAATGCCCATCACAAATACTTCAGGATTATCCTCCACAGGCTCAATTCCTTCGTCATGCAACGCCTGCCGAATACCATCCGACCCCATCATTGCTACTTTTTTGCCTGTAAAATGAAGAGCAACATATTTCGCTGTCACTAATGCACTTGAGTAAATATGGTCTAATGGCGCACTAACACCAACAGCCATTAAAGCTTCCTGCAATTGTATCCTTGTTTTAGAAGCATTATTGGTAACATAGAATGGCTCAATGCCAGCTTGCTGTAAACGATGAATAAAAGCAATGGCAGAAGGTATCCCTTCCTTACCACGATAGACTGTACCATCTAAATCAAAGCAATATGCCTTATAATCTCTCATTGATAATCCTCTGGTAAAAACGCTGAAACGGGCCCTAATTCATTTGTTAAATAATGCTGAACTGCTGGTGAGAAGTGCTTTAATGCTATTAAATTTGTTGTTAATACATCTACAACCTCTTCACTATCTACATCGATAAATTCGCGTACAAGCATTTTACGCAAGCCAACAACTGCTTTATATGGAGCCTCCAGATCAGCAGTTATTACTTTTTCATCGATTAAAATATCAATAATATCCTCATAGCTTCCTGGGTCACGCATAATAAAACCGTCAATCATTAAATTTCCTACATCCATCATGGACTCCATAATATTATGTCCAATGCGCTCAATCGCTAATTTCTTTATATCATGTTGAAGCCAATTCTCCTCTGCTTCCAAAATAGCTAATAGCCCATCTAAATACTGTAAATTTTTTGTGATTTTATTACGATCTACAAAATACACAAGGAAAGCCCCCATTCAAATCATTAAAAGTTGATAGTTTTTTCTCTTCTATAGTACCATATCTATAGGACTGGAAGGAGATTAAAAGATGGAACGTTTTTTTTTATACGATGATGTAGAGGATACAAAAACACGCTTTGTCAGTTTTGCTGGGAAAAAGCTACGCTATGATTTAGCCATTTTACAATCAGGCCGCTTCTTTGGCAAGGTGCTTGTAATGGATATTCAATTTGGCCGCTTTGCTATTATCGGCCCTGACGATGTAGAAGAGCCTGGTTATTTAGAGCATGTCTATAATCGCACGGAAGAAGAAACTATCGAGCTTCGTGAATATTTACGTGAGCTACTGAACTAACAGCCTTTTTATATGATGCAAAAAAATTTCGCTAGCCCATAAGGAGTTGCGAAATTTTTTTGTTGCTTATTATTGATTAAGCGTTGATGGATTATCTTCATTATGTGGCTTGTCTTTATTTTCATTGTTTTGTTGCTTTTTAGCTTGCTGATTTTGCCCAATAACAGCTAAATCCTCTACGCTAATATCGTAACCATAGCCATATTCTTCACGATCTACCGTTTTTTTATTATGCTTTTCCTTTGTCAATTTTATCACCTCTGCTCATAGACTGTGCTTTTTTCAACGAACTATACAGTCTTAGCATCTTTTACAATCCAATGTGCTGCGCTTATTAAATCTGGAAACACAGCATCTGCTAATGCGTCTTGCTCACCTAAAAATACGCCCTTTGTTCCTGCTCCCTTTCCTGCCATAATATCTGTGTCTGTGTCTCCTACCATATAGGATTTCGCTAAATTCACACGATACTTCTTGCCTAAATCCACAATTAATTTACTATTTGGCTTTCTACATGCACAGCCCGACTTTGGCTTATGTGGACAATAAACAGCTTCATGGATAATAGCTCCCTTTTTCTTTAGCTCCTTGATCATATAGGCATGGATTTTTTCCAAGTCTTTTTCCTTCATAAAGCCCAAGCCAATACCACCCTGATTTGTGACAACAAAAATATAATCAAAATGTTTATTCAATATCCTAATAGCTTCAGGCACTTTCGGTAAAAAATAAAAATCCTTAGGCTTATTGACAAACTTTACACGATGGCTTAACACTTCATTAATCACACCATCGCGATCTAAAAATATAGCCCTTTTCATCAACACCACACCTTTTATCCCTAGCTTTACCCTATGTATAAAAAACAATACAGCACAGTGCTCTTTTTACTGCTATCCGTCTATTTCATGATGCTATCCGTCACTTTTCTCATTCTATCCGTCTATTCAAGCGTTCTATCCGTCACTTTTATTTATACCTATCAATAAAAACCTGATGCTTAGCACATCAGGTTTCCATCCATTTTATTATTCGGTTAATGGTTCATTATCTGTAGACTCTAACGCTTCAGGCTGCTTTGCCATTTTACCTACTTTACGCAAAACAAAATAAGCGCAGCCAAAATTGCAATACTCATATAAGTAATCCTGTAGCGTACTTATCTTTGTATCAAATGTCGATTTTTGATTTTTGTCATCAAAAAATCCTTTTAAACGTAATTGACTATAACCCCAATCACCAACAATATAATCATATCTGGCTAGTATATCAGAGTATCTTTCCTGAAAAGCTTCCGCCTGAAAGGCATCGCGATATTCTTCTATTAGCTCATATTCTATTCCGTCAACTATGATCAAAGTGACACCACCTTTTTTGCCTAAAGCTCAGCTTGTAACTGACGCTCTTTTGTGGCAGCATTTACTTGCTCATCTGCATGATAACTACTACGTACAAGCGGGCCAGCTTCGCAATGCTTAAAGCCTTTTTCCATTGCAATTTTACGTAGCTTGCCAAATTCGATTGGTGAATAATATTTTTTAACTGGTAAATGCTTTTTCGTTGGCTGTAAATATTGACCAATTGTCATAATATCCACATTATTTGCACGTAAATCATCCATTACTTCTAAAATTTCTTCATGTGTTTCGCCTAATCCAATCATTAAAGACGATTTCGTTGGAATATCTGGCTGCATCTCTTTTGCTAAACGAAGAAACTCTAAAGAGCGCTCGTATTTCGCACGCGCGCGTACTCTTGGTGTTAAACGACGTACTGTTTCAATATTATGATTTAAAATATCTGGCTTTGCATCCATTAACAATTGAAGGTTTTCCTTCACACCACCTAAATCTGATGGCAATACTTCAACAGATGTCGCTGGACTTTTGCGGCGGATGGCACGTACTGTTTCTGCTAACACTTGAGCACCGCCATCTTTTAAATCATCACGCGCTACCATTGTAATGACAACATGCTTTAAATTCATAATGGCTACTGAATCTGCTACGCGCTCTGGCTCTGCTAGGTCCAATTCATTCGGTAAACCTGTTTTTACTGCACAGAAACGGCAAGCACGTGTACAAACAGAGCCTAGAATCATCATTGTTGCTGTACGTCTTTCTCCCCAGCATTCATGGATATTTGGACAGCGAGCTTCCTCACATACTGTATGCAGGTTTTTCTCACGCATCAGCTTTTTAAGACCTTTATATTCATCATTTGTGTTTAATTTTATTTTGAGCCAGTCTGGTTTTCTTACATGTTCTTCTTTACTTGTAGGTTTACAAGATGTCATACGGATATCGCCCCTATCAAAAATATACATTTTTTTATATTAACTATCTTCACTGTTGTCAATGTAACATATTAAATGAACTCCAACAACTATCACAGCATACATTTCTACTTATAAGGAACAGGTATTTCGATGGAAGGCTGAGGCGCATCCGTGCTATTCGTATAAATATTTGGAACTGGGCCTCTTGTTAAGCCCATTGCTACAGGAATATTTTGCGATACAGTCGATGATTTACTGGCAAATGGGACAATAATTTGAACATTTACTTCCATATGAATACCAACCTCTACATAAGCACTGTTAATGCCAAATTCTTCGATAGATGCTGTAACATCACTATGGACATTCCCAATTACATGAAAGCGAATCGGAATCTTTGGTCCTAAATTACCAAGCAAAGGAATATTGGCTGCCTGACCAAGTGGTACAAAAAAGACAATACCATCTCCTTCTTGGATTCTGTTAATATCATATTCCACATTTTCTAATTCAGGTAAATGAGATAGCTCTCCTTGTTCAGCTTGCTCTAGGTACATTTTCACAAGCTCTAATGTTTCTGCTCGAACACGATTAATAATCTCTGTATTAAATTTCGTTGTCATCATATCGGAAGTACCTGGTGGAATATCTTCAATAATATCATTGACGTCTAAAACATTTGACGTACGAGAATTAATAGCTTTACTCACAACATAAGACGCAATTTTATTTGTTTGTACTTCAGCATATTGTAAGTAGGTTGGCATTAGACGTTCATTTAAATAATAGATAAATAAAATCAGACAAATAACCGTACTAACAATTAAAATCGTTAATCGATTAAGACGTGCTCCTCGTTTACCATAAGAGCGTAATTTCATTCTTTTTCGAGGGAATAACAAAAAAATCTCCTCCTGTTCCATAACGTATGAACAGGAGGAGCAATTTATTCTACTTTTGGAGGCATGATATAATCCGTTTCAACGCCTTCTATTGTCACTGTTGGGTAGTCCACTAAATTGATTTCATATGTGGCTGTTAACAATTGATTTTGCTCCTCAAAAATACGAATCCATGGCAATGCTGCATCTAATGTATTTTGCTTTGATACAATACCACGTCGGCCATCTGATAATTTTAAAATTACGCCATTTGGATAATGGACAACAGCCTTTTTTAAAGCCTTTACGATACGGGCATCGTAAAGTGTGCCGGAACCTGATTCTACAATAGCTAGCCCTTGTGAAGGCAGCATTTTTTCTCGGTACACACGATTTGTTGTCACAGCATCAAAAACATCTGCAACACCAATAATTTTCGCAAATGGGTGGATTTCAAAATCAACAAGACCTCGTGGGTAGCCACTACCATCAATACGCTCATGATGCTGGAAAGCACAGTGCGCCACAAGCAATGAAATAGAATGCAAATTTCGTAATAAATCAAAGCCATAACGGGCATGCATTTGCATTGCCTTAAACTCATCACTCGTTAAACGGCCTGGCTTTGTTAAAATTTCTTTTGGTACCATTAGCTTGCCAACATCATGCAACAAAGCGCCAATACCAATTAAGCGCAAATCCTCAGCAGAATAACCAAGCTCTTTTGCAATTGCTATTGAGTACAATGTCACTTGGAAAGAATGTTGATATAAATATTCATCAAATAAATAGGCATCTGTTAGTATCGTTAAAATTTCATCATTTCCAGCAACTACTGACAGCAGCTCATCGACAATGGACACAATTGTTTTAGACTGCTGATCTAATATATATGAAGCATTTACTGGATTACAGCCATCTAGTGACTGGAACGAACTTTTAATCGTTGAAATGGCTTTATTGCGCATAGTAGGTGGCACTGTTTCTTCAACTTCAATACCTTCAGAAATTTCATCATCAATATATAAATAATGGATATTTAACTGTTGAAGTCTTTGAATAATACGAGCATTTATAACAACATCCTTTTTTAAAAGCGGGTGACCTGCTTCATTCCAAATAGTTCTCCCTAAAACCATACCTTCTTTTAATACATCGATTGAAATTAATCGCATGACTTCTTCCCCAATCCATTCTTCCAGCTATCTTTACGGCTGAAAGAATCTTTGACCATAATCTATCATAATATTTCGTAAAAAATCAGGCAAAATATATTGTTTTTTTGCATATTTAAAACTTGGATAAAAGTAGCCAAATGTAAATAAATCTAGCGTTACAAGCTTATAAATACGATCTTGGTCTGCTGGCTTACCATTAATTAGCAGTTGCCGATTATCATTTATTGCAAAGCCATATGTTAATATTTTCCCAAAAATAACACCTCGAAAGCCTAATCCTTTTAATTCAATATAAGGCCACTCTTCATTTTTGGATTGTAGATAAATTTCCTTCATTTCAGCAACTGATAATTCAATTGTACATAAATTAATGGGATGTGGAAAAATTCGATGCAAATCTAATGATGTCACCGTTCCTTTAGGAAGACCGTCTAAAAAAATTCCAGCGTTAAATAAAGCGCAATCTGCACCGCTTTTCTCTAAAATTGCATGTGCAAATAAATCGGAAAGCTGTGAGTAATGAAACCATTCCTTATTATAAGCTTTCGTTGTTGTAAATACTGGAGTATCCAATATTCTTTTTCCTTCATCTTCTAAAAACTGTACAATATCTTGTTCATTTTGCACAATTGGCAAATTCTTATTATGCAATAAGACATCCTTTTTTTCAACAATTTTCCTTGTTTTTTTATCGTACAAGATTGTCAAATGTCCAATATATTGCCCAAATTTGCCCCCACCTGTTAATAAGACACCATTAATATATTTACCATTTGGAAAAATATGATGTGTATGAGAACCAAATATAACATCAATTTCAGGACATTCTTCAGCAAGTAGCTCATCCTCTGTAATACCTAGATGTGATAAGCATACAACAATATCGACCTCTTTACGTAGCTGATGCGCTAGTCGTAACAGCGTACTTCGTGCCTCGTCCATTTGCCAATTTAATTCCTCATAATACACTTCAAACATAGCTGTAGCAGCAATAACTCCCAGCTTTGTTCCCTGCTCTGTTGTTAGAATAATATAAGGCTTTAACCAAGCTGGATTATTGCCATTTGTAGCATAAACATTTGCAACAATAACATCAAACTTTGCATCATCATATAGATGAAAAAGCTCTTGATGGGATAGGGTAATGCCTTCATTATTACCGATTGTTACAACATCATAACCTGCCTCATTTAGCAATTGCACATTACCCTTACCAAGCGTTGCATCTGTATAAATATTAGAGCGATCTAGATGATCTCCAATATCAAACAAATAGCTTGTTTCTCCTATTCGCTTTAGCTCTTTGCGCCGCTCTTTCACATAGCTTTGCATTCGTGGCCAATACTTAAAATGACTATGCAAATCATTTGTGTGAAAAATATGGATTTTTTCAAGCATTTAAGCCACCTCACTTCAATTAGCTACTCGCTAATATACCTTCAATAATGGAACGAATCCCTAATAATAATAAAATAATTCTCAGTGCTAGTACAAGCGTATCTGATTTAATTTTCTTATTTAATGCTGCTCCTAGCTTGGCACCAATATAAGCGCCTGGAATAACAGGAATTGTATAAAGCCATGGTACATGACCTAAATAAATATGGCTAGCAGAATTAACAATAGATGTTAAAAATACCATAAACATTGATGTTGCCACTGCAACATGTGGTGGAAATAAAAATAAAATAATCATCGCTGGCACAATCATTGAGCCACCACCTATGCCAAACAAGCCCGAAGCAAAGCCGATGCCAAATGTTAATGCAATTGCAAACCAAATAGGATAACCATATACATATGTTTTCCCTTCAGCATCTGTAAATGTTTGCTGTGTACCATTTTTAATAAACCATTTGACAGGCTTTAATTTATCTCGAATAAGTAAAATGATTGATAAAATAATTAATAAAATACCGAAATATAAATTGAATGAAGGTAAGTCTAATCCTTTATTGACCCAAGCGCCTAGAATTGTTCCCGGAATGCTGCCAATAAAAAATATAAAACCACTTTTATAATCTACCGTTTTTGATTTCATATAGCTTAATGTTGAGGCAAGCCCAGTAAAAATCATCATAATGACAGATAAACCAACGACTTTTTGTGGTGTAATATCTGGTATCATTCCTAAATTTAAGCCAATATATAATGTAGCTGGCACTAATATGGCACCGCCACCTAGCCCCACCAATGCACCCATTAGACCAGCAAGTAGTGCAATGATGATTAGTAAAATAAACTCCATTATAGTTCCCCTTCAAATATATTTAATTGCTTTGGCGCTAGCCCATCATCTTTAATATGCAAAATCTCCTGTAGCTCCTTCGCATTTTTTGCTGCATGATGCCCTGAATTATTATTAAATAAGACAAATAAATCGTCCGCCTCTGCATGAAGCTTTTCAATACTTTGTCCAAGTTGTTGTAGCTCCTCTTTATTATAATCATATAAAAAGCGAACTTTACGCCAATTTTCTGCATTTCCTGTATTGCGCCATCCATGAATATTGCGGCCATGAATACGCACAAGTGCCTTCTTGGCAGTTGCAACAGGATAAAAGGGAACTGACCCTACACCAGCCTGTGGTTCATCACAAACTGTATGAATAAATTGATGCTCTCGTAAAAAATCCATCGTCTGTTGCACTACTTTATCTGCATACCATGTTTGATTGCGAAACTCGATTGCCACCTCAAAATCCTTGAGCTGCTGTCGAATATACAATAAATATTGAACATTCTTTGCCTGACAATCAAACCATGGTGGAAATTGGGCTAAAATCATCCCTAATTTACCATAACGTTTAAATTCATTGGCACATTCAATAAATACATTAAACATATCATTTCTTGTTTCAAAAGGAATATCGCCTCGTAAATGACCTGTCATACCTTGATAGGCTTTCACAACAAAGCGGAAATGTTCTGGTGTATCCTCACACCATTTACGAACATGCTCTTTTGATGGTATGGCATAAAAAGAAGTATCCACCTCTACCGTTAAAAAATGACCTGTATAATCAAATAATTTATCTTTTGAGGTAGTCACTCCACTATAAAGTGAAGGGTGATCTCCCCAACCAGTTAAGCCAACTACAATCATGTGACCCCCTCCTCTATGTACATAATCATAGCATACAGTTTCACACTACAATTAAATATCCTGTAAAAATTATCGCTTTCTTTTCATTCTAATAGGGGGAAATCATTATGTCACTTTTGACAAACAAAAAGGCATGAATTCCTCTATCATTGAACTCATACCAATCTACTTGATTTAACAAGTTTTTCTTCAATACCTTTTAAAAATTCAATACGACTATAAGCTAGTCCACCCTCCATTAATGGGTCTACAATATTGACGAATAGTTGATTATTTTACAGGCATTCATATTTTGAACAATTGGATTCTTTTTAAATCCTCAATCTACTTTAATTAACATTATTTCTTAATTAAACCTGATATTCTCGACTAAAAAACCCCTGCCACAAATTTTTATGTGACAGGGATTGAGCTTTATTAACCGATAGAACCTTCCATCTCGAATTTAATCAATCGATTCATTTCGACTGCGTATTCCATTGGTAATTCTTTTGTAAATGGCTCGATAAAGCCCATTACGATCATTTCTGTTGCTTCTTCTTCAGAAATACCACGTGACATTAAATAGAATAATTGCTCTTCAGATACTTTAGAAACTTTTGCTTCATGCTCTAAAGAAACATTATCATTAAAGATTTCATTGTATGGAATTGTATCAGACGTTGATTCATTATCCATAATGAGCGTATCACACTCAATATTGGCACGTGCACCACTTGCTTTAGGACCGAAACGAACTTGTCCCATATATGTTACCTTACCACCTTGTTTTGCAATCGATTTTGACACGATTGTTGAAGATGTATTTGGTGCCATATGGATCATTTTTGCTCCAGCATGTTGGTGTTGCCCTTTACCTGCTAATGCAATGGATAATGTCATACCACGAGCACCTTCACCTTTTAGGATACATGCTGGGTATTTCATTGTTAATTTAGAACCGATGTTACCATCAATCCATTCCATTGTTCCGTTTTCTTCAACAACTGTACGTTTTGTTACAAGGTTATAGACATTGTTTGCCCAGTTTTGAATTGTTGTGTAACGGCAATAGGCATCTTTTTTCACGATAATTTCTACAACTGCTGAGTGGAGAGAATTTGTTGTATAAACAGGCGCTGTACAGCCTTCAACATAGTGTACATGTGCACCCTCGTCCACAATAATTAAAGTACGCTCGAATTGACCCATATTTTCTGAGTTAATACGGAAGTATGCTTGTAATGGTGTTTCTACCTTTACACCTGGTGGTACATAGATAAATGAGCCACCTGACCATACTGCTGAGTTAAGTGCCGCAAATTTATTGTCAGTGTAAGGAATAACTTTACCCCAGTGTGCTTTGAAAATATCTTCGTTTTCACGTAACGCTGAGTCTGTGTCTTTAAAGACAATACCAAGGTCTTCAAGGTCTTGTTTCATATTATGATACACTACCTCTGATTCGTATTGCGCAGATACACCTGCAAGATATTTTTGTTCTGCTTCTGGAATACCTAATTTATCGAAAGTAGCTTTGATTTCATCAGGTACCTCATCCCATGATCTTTGTGTAGCTTCTGATGGTTTTACATAGTACGTAATCTCATCGAAATTTAAGTCACTAAGATCACCACCCCATTGTGGCATTGGTTTTGTATAGAATGTTTCAAGCGCTTTTAAGCGGTACTCTAACATCCACTCTGGCTCTTGCTTCATATTTGAAATTTCACGGACGATTTCTTCAGTTAAACCACGTTTTGAACGGAAAATTGATACGTCCTTGTCATGGAATCCGTATTTGTAATCGCCGATATCAGGCATTTTTTTAGCCATCGTTTCTCCTCCGTTCATTGAGTTATATTTTTCAAGATATTCAATCCTTGCTTTGAGTGAAAGTAAAGGGTACTTTCACTCAGCCACAAGGTTGTTATTTAATACCTTTCTCCATTGCTTTCCAAGCCAATGTGGCACATTTAATACGTGCAGGAAATTGTGAAACGCCTTGTAGTGCTTCAACATCCTCAAGGTCATATTTATCGCTGTATTCTTCACCCATCATCATTTTAGAAAAAATATCGGCAAGCTCCAATGCTTCCTCTACTTTTTTTCCTTTAATAAGCTGTGTCATCATGGATGCAGATGACATGGAGATAGAACAGCCTTCACCATCAAATTTTGCATCCTCTACAACGCCGTCCATCACTTTTAATGTTAAGTGAATACGATCGCCACATGTCGGATTGTTCATATCAATTGTTACGGCATCACCCTCTAAAGACCCTTTGTTACGAGGGTTTTTATAGTGATCCATAATAACAGAACGGTATAGTTGATCTAAATTATTAAAAGACATCGCCAAAATACTCCTTCGCAGAACGTAACCCTGCAACTAGACGATCAATATCTTCCTCTGTGTTATACAGGTAGAAGCTTGCACGTGCAGTTGCTACTTGCTGAAGACATTTCATTAATGGCTGTGCGCAATGATGTCCTGCACGAATAGCAATACCATTCATATCCAGAACCGTTGCTACATCATGTGGATGTACATCATCTAAGTTAAATGTTACAAGTCCACAGCGCTTCATTGGGTCACGTGGGCCGAAAATTTTCAGACCGTCAATTGTTTCAAGCTGATCCATTGCATAGCCTACAAGCTTATGCTCATGCTCTGCAATTGTATCTAGTCCAATATCCGTTAAGAAGTCGATAGCAGCACCTAAACCAATTGCACCTGCAATAATAGGTGTGCCGCCCTCAAACTTCCACGGTAATTCCTTCCACGTTGAGTCATAAAGCCCAACAAAGTCAATCATTTCGCCACCAAATTCAACTGGCTCCATTTTTTCAAGGTGTTCTTTTTTACCATATAGTACACCTATTCCAGTCGGTCCGCACATTTTATGCCCTGAGAACCCTAAAAAATCGATATCCAAATCTTGCACATCAATTTTCATATGTGGGGCTGCCTGCGCACCATCAGCTACCATAACAGCTCCATTAGCATGTGCAATTTGAGCAATTTCTTTAATTGGATTAATCGTACCAAGGACGTTTGACGCCATTGATACCGCAACAATTTTCGTTTGAGGCGTAATCGTTGCACGTACTTTTTCTAAACTAATAGTGCCATCTGCTTCTAGCTCTATATATTTCAATGTTGCATTTTTCTCTTTCGCTAGCTGCTGCCAAGGGATAATATTGGAATGGTGCTCCATTTGTGTAATAACAATTTCATCACCTTCTGCAACATTTGCACGACCATAGCTCGCTGCTACTGTATTTAAAGATGTTGTTGTACCACGTGTAAAAATAATTTCCTGTGTTGACGTTGCATTAATAAACTTACGAACCTTTTCGCGTGCACCTTCGTAGCGATCAGTAGCACGATTTCCTAATGTATGGACACCACGATGCACATTGGAATTATCAAATTCATAGTAAGATTTGATTGCTTCAATCACTTGAACAGGCTTTTGTGACGTTGCTGCGCTATCAAGATAAACAAGTCGATGACCGTTTACATCCTGATTTAAAATTGGGAAGTAGCTTTTAATATCTTTATTCATCATTAGCGCACTTTCCTTTCAATAACCTCCGTCAGTTGCTTTTGAACGCCTTCAATTGGTAATTGCGTAACAACTGGCGCAAGGAATCCATGGATAACAAGGCGCTCTGCTTCTGTTTTCGAGATACCACGACTCATTAAATAATAAAGTTGTAGTGGGTCTACTCGACCAACAGAGGCTGCGTGTCCTGCTGTTACATCATCTTCATCAATCAATAAAATAGGGTTTGCATCCCCTCGAGCTTTTTCTGATAGCATTAATACACGTGATTCTTGCTGTGCATCTGCTTTTGTTGCGCCATGCTCAATATAGCCAATACCGTTGAAAATAGATTGCGCTGCATCTTTCATAACGCCATGTTTTAGAATATGCCCGATGGAGTTTTTACCCCAATGACGAACCTCTGTAGTGAAGTTCAATTTTTGTTCGCCGCGACCAACTACTACTGTTTTTGTATCAGCATGAGAACCGTCACCAACTAAGTGTGTAATGTTTTCAGAGATTGTATCCGAGTCATTCATTAAACCAAGAGCCCAATCTACTTTTCCATCACGTGCTAGGCGTGCACGACGATTGACATATGTTGTATAGCCTTTAGCCAGTACATCCACTGCACCATATGTTACTTGTGCATTATCTTGAACAACTACCTCTGAAATAATATTCGCCTGACCTTGTGCTTCTTCAACTGTTGAAATATATGTTTCAACATATGTTACAGCAGCGTTTGCTTCTGCTACTACTAAAACATGGTTATAAAGTGAAGCTTCTGCATTATCGTTGAGGAAAATAACTTGTAATGGTTGTTCAATCACTACATTTTTTGGCACATACACAAATACGCCACCGTTAACAAGCGCTGTATGAAGTGCTGTTAATTTATGCTCATCTACTTTAACTGCCTCTGACATAAAGTACTTTTGAACAAGCTCACCATGTTCACGAACTGCTGTTAAAATATCAGTAAAAATAACACCTTTATCAGCAAGCCCTTGTGATGTTTTTAAATAAGCTGGTGTATTATTACGTTGAATATATAGGTTTTCTTGTGCTTCAAGGTCAATTAAACCTTTTGCTTCTTCAGGTAACGCATCCAATGAAGAAAATGCCTCACTCTGAACTGTATGTGTTGGGAAATTTACAAAGTCCCATTTTGTAATATTTGTTCTATCTGGTTTTGGCAAGTCTAAACCAGTTACTTTGTCTAGTGCTGCCGCACGAAGCTCTGTAAACCAAGCTGGTTCACCATTTGCTTCTGAGAACGAGCGCACGTCCTGTACTGTTACAGGCAAGTTAAGTTCCACTGTCATGCTAGTTCGTCCTCCCTCTTATGCTTCTTGTTCTTCTGTTTCTTCTTCGATGCCTAATTCTTTTTTGATCCAGTCATAGCCTTCTGCCTCTAAACGTTGTGCAAGCTCTGCACCACCTGATTTCACAATACGACCTTGCATCATTACATGTACATGATCTGGTGTAATGTAGTTTAATAGGCGTTGATAGTGTGTAATCATTAAGCAGCCAAAGCCTTCGCCACGCATTGCATTAATACCTTTTGATACAACTTTTAATGCATCAATATCAAGACCAGAGTCAATTTCATCTAAAATTGCAAATGTTGGCTTAATCATCATTAATTGAAGAATTTCATTACGTTTTTTCTCACCGCCAGAAAATCCTTCATTTAAGTAACGCTGTGCCATATCTTCATCCATTTCAAGGAATTCCATGTTCTTATCTAATTCGCGAATAAATTTCATTAATGAGATTTCATCGCCTTCTTCACGTCGTGCATTAATAGCTGAACGTAAGAAATCAGCATTTGTTACACCAGCGATTTCAGATGGATATTGCATTGCTAGGAATAAACCAGCTTGAGCACGCTCATCTACTTCCATTTCAAGCACATCTTCACCATCAAGTTCAACTCTACCTGAAGTAACTTCGTATTTTGGATGACCCATAATAGCAGATGCTAGTGTCGATTTACCAGTTCCGTTTGGTCCCATAATTGCGTGAATTTCATTTGTATTAATTGTAAGATTTACGCCTTTTAAAATCTCTTTCCCGTCGATTTCAACGTGAAGATCTTTAATTACTAAAGTTGACATGAAAATACCTCCATAGTGTTCAGTGAATGGATATCCATTCCTTAATTATCATCATTCTAATCTTAACTGAAAATTGTTCTCTATGCAAACCATTTCAATTACTTTCGGTTTTCTTAAATAAAATCTTGAAAAATAAAGACTTTGTAAGCATTTTCAGCTAGTTACTTAGCAAACTTATCAATGAGAATAACGTTTCTCCATTTTCAATAAATTACTTCTAATTGAGAATTAATTTCATCTAGCTACATAGTGGAAACCCCGTGAAAAGGGCGAATTATAGCGGTTTTCTAACAAAAATACATAGAGAGTGCTATCTATACTATAACCTTTTTCACGATAATGAAATCAATTAAGGAAACAAATATTTTAGCTATATGTTTAAAATAACCTGTAAACATTGATAGTCATTTTTCATCTTAAATACTATAATTAAAATAAAATCAATCTTATTTTTAGATTAATAGAGGTGAAAAGTTAGTGGAGTTACGTCAATTACGTTATTTTGTCGAGGTCGCTGAACGTGAACATATTTCAGAGGCTGCTGAGCATCTCCATGTTGCACAATCTGCCATTAGTCGGCAAATAGCAAATCTTGAAGATGAATTAGGCACGCCATTATTTGAACGTGTCGGTCGAAATGTAAAATTAACACCAATCGGAAAAATATTTCTTGAGCATACCATTACTGCTTTAAAAGCGATTGATTTTGCTGCCAAACAGGTAGAGGAATATCTTGATCCTGCCAAGGGCTCCATTAAAATCGGCTTTCCAACAAGTTTAGCTAGCTATGTACTGCCAACCGTTATATCTGCCTTTAAACGTGAATATCCTGATTTACAATTTCAGCTACGTCAGGGCTCCTATCGATTTTTAATCGATGCTGTTAAAAATCGAGATTTAAACCTAGCCTTTTTGGGACCACTTCCCCCAAAAGATGAATCCATTCAATCAACCATATTATTTACGGAAAATATCGCAGCCTTACTCCCAGCAAATCACCCATTAGCAAAAAGAGAAAGCATTCAACTCGCGGAATTAAGAAACGATCTCTTTGTGTTATTCCCAGACGGCTATATTTTGCATAAAGTAGCAATGGATGCTTGCCGTGCCGCAGGCTTTTTGCCAAATATCATTTCAGAGGGAGAAGACTTAGATGCATTAAAAGGTTTAGTTGCAGCAGGTATCGGCGTTAGCCTCTTGCCCGAAAGTTCACTTTATGATTCAACTGCTCGCTTTACCGTAAAGGTTCCAATTAAAGCACCTACAATTCCTAGAACTGTCGGCATTATTTCACCTGTTAATCGGGAAATTGCCCCATCTGAAATCATTTTTTTAGACTTTGTCAAAAACTTCTTCTCTCGCCTATCACAATTCCAATAAAAAAGTCGCCAATAAAGGCGATTCAGATTGTAGACAAAAGGAATCGAGCGTGAACTTCTCGATTCCTTTTGTCATTTTTTCTTCTATAGTGTTTATTTTTAATATATACATGCTTATGGGAAAATTTCTTTGTGTAGCATCAATAAATAGAGGGTCTGCATGGAGGAGTTCATGATGCATCATTTCTTTTGTGATGAATAGAGATTTCCTACTAATGGTTAGATGAAAAATCAATAGCAGCCTTTAATTTTCATACTAAATGGTCTTGGGAAAAATCGTTAGCATTTCTACTTGTTCAAGTTCATGAATTTGATGCTTTGTCATCAGGAGTGATCACCTCAAAAATTTACTTTTTATCAACATATGCATAAGGCGTTCTTTATGTAGAAGTTGATTGGAACGAAGGGCGGCGACTCCCGCGGAAAGCGTCCGCCCGTAGTGGCAATCAGCGGCTTTCCTTGATTTCATTGTAAAAGAAAAATGACTGTAGGCAAACTCAAAATTCATTGAGTTTGTCTACAGTCTGAGTCGCCAATAAAGGCGATTTTTTTATTGATTACTCACTAAAGAAAAAGAGCACATAGGTTGAAAGCCTATGTACTCTAAAATCTACTATTATTTTACGGGTACTACTGCACCTTTCCATTCCTCTAAAATAAAGTCTTGGATTTCTTGGGATGTTAGCACCTCTAATAATTTTTTAATTTCTTCTTTTGTTTCATCGCCTGCACGTACTGCAATAATATTTACATATGGAGATTCTTTATCCTCAAGAGAAATAGCATCCTCAATTGGGTTTAAGCCATTATCAATGGCAAAGTTAGAGTTAATTAAAACCGCATCTCCTTCATCGTTTTCATACATTTGTACAAGCATTTCAGGAGCTGTATTTGCATCAAATTCAAAGTTTTTAGGATTTTCTTCAATATCCTTTAATTCTGCTGCTGTTTTATCAATGCCTTCTTTTAATTTAATTAAGCCTTTAGCCTCTAATAATGATAGCATACGACCATGGTCAGATACTGAGTTAGAAAGTAAAATTGTTGCACCTTCTGGAAGCTCTTCTAAAGATTTATATTTTTTAGAGTAAATACCGATTGGCTCAATATGAACACCACCAGCATTTACAAAATCATAGCCATTATCTTTAATTTGCAACTCAAGGTAAGGAATATGTTGGAAGTAGTTTGCATCCAGCTCTTTTGATTCTAAATCTTGGTTTGGCAGTACATAATCTGTATACGTTTCAACTTCAAGATCAATACCTTGCTCAGCTAAAATCGGTTTTGCTTTTTCTAAAATGACAGCGTGTGGTGTATTAGAAGCACCTACTTTTAATGTTACATTTTCTTTACTATCTGTTTCCCCATCAGATGCTGAATTGGCATCCTCCTTTTTATCAGCACCACAAGCTGCTAAAGCTAGTACAAGTATTGATAAAAATAATCCTGCTAATAACTTCTTCATGTATAACACTCCCTTTTATTTTGTATAAAGTATGTTAGCGGTAAAAAACCGGAATAACCTGTTAACGTTTATCAATTTTTTCGGTAATCAAATCACCAATCCATTGAATAATAAATACAACCACTAATATCAAAATAGTTGCCATTAATGTCACATCTGTACGATTACGTTGGAAGCCGTCTAAGAAAGCTAAGTTACCAAGACCCCCCGCACCGATAATTCCTGCCATTGCTGTATAACCAACAAGCGCCACAGCCGTTACAGTAATACCTGAGATTAATGCTGGTAACGATTCAGGAATTAGTACCTTCCAAATAATTGTCGATGTCTTTGCACCCATTGAGCGAGCAGCTTCTATTACACCTTTATCAATTTCACGTAAAGCTATTAAAACCATGCGGGCATAAAATGGTGCTGCGCCAATAATTAATGCAGGCAATGCGGCATTGGCGCCACGAATTGTACCAAGTAAAAACTTTGTAAATGGAATTAATAAAATAATTAACACAATAAATGGAATAGAGCGGAAAATATTCACAAGTGAACCTGTTAAAAAGTTCACAATCTTATTAGCCCATAGCTGATTAGGACTTGTTAAAAAGAGCACAATTCCAATCACTAACCCTAAAACAAATGTCACAACAGTAGAGATGGCTGTCATATATAGTGTTTCATATGTAGCCTCCCACATATTTTCCCAGTCTACGTTCGGAAAGAGATTAGTTAGCATTTACAATCACCTCCGTTTGTACTTCGACTGTATTTAAGTAATCAAGTGCTGCTGCTACATTTGCCTCCGAGCCATCGATTTGTACAATTAATGTACCGTATGCTCCATTTTTTGTTTGCGAAATATTACCATGAACAATACTAACTTCCACATCAAATTGTTTAACTAGATGCGAAATAACAGGCTGCTCTGTTTTTTCACCTACAAAAATCAGTTTAACAAGTTGTCCAGTTGGATAATTGGCTTTGATTTGTGCTACTGTTTCCTGTGTTTCCTTTGTATCTGTAATTTGCGCTACAAATTTTTTCGTAATAGCTGCTTGCGGTGATTGGAAAACTTGTAATACCTCGCCACGCTCTACAATTTCGCCCGCTTCCATTACAGCCACACGATGACAAATTTTACGAATTACATGCATCTCATGGGTGATGAGCACAATGGTTAAACCTAGGCGTTCATTGATATCCACAAGCAAATCTAGAATTGCATCTGTCGTTTCAGGATCAAGCGCAGATGTTGCCTCATCACATAATAGCACCTCTGGATTATTGGCTAGTGCACGCGCTATGCCAACACGTTGCTTCTGTCCACCAGAAAGCTGTGATGGGTAAGCTTTATCACGCCCTTCCAATCCTACAAGTGCAATTAATTCTTTGACACGTGCCTCACGTTGCGCCTTTGGAACACCTGCAATCTCTAATGGAAAAGCAATATTTTCTGCAACGGTTCTAGACCATAGCAAATTAAAATGCTGGAAAATCATACTTACCTTTTGTCGAGCAGCTCGAAGCTTTTGCCCTTTAATGGATGAGAACTCTTGATCGTTCACTATAACCGTTCCTGATGTCGGTTTCTCTAGTCCATTTAATAAACGAATCATCGTACTTTTACCAGCACCACTATAGCCGATAATGCCAAAAATTTCACCTTTATCGATAGAGAGGTCTACGTTTTTGACTGCCGTTAATTCGCCATTTGCTGTTTTATATTTTTTTGTAATATTATGAAGCTGGATCATCGCCAATACTCCTCTTTTCTCATATAGAAAACCCCTTCACTCACAGACAAGCAGAAGGGGTTAGCGTATTTATACGTTTAACCGTTCTCTCATCTTTCAAAGAAGAATCTTTGAGTGATTTGGCACCTTTTCACACTGTGATGGTTGCCGGGCTTCATAGGGCACTTCCCTCCGCCACTCTTTATAAGAGTTCGATATATTTAATGTTTTCGTAATCTATGTGTTACTTTACCATGCCAGCAAAGTTCAGTCAATTGCTTTTTTTAATAATTCATATAAAAATGGTACGGATTGAAATGCATAGATCTTATTTGTCACTTTTCCGTCATCACAGACAAGCAAACAAGGAACACTTTCAATTTGATGCTCACTTGCAATATGCTCTAAAAAATTAATATTCGCTTTACCTAACTGCAGCTGTGGTAGTAATTGTTCAACAATTGTCATCATTTTCGATGCCACTGCACATGTTCCACACATTGGTGTATATAAATAAAATGCAGCTTGCTCTCCCGACTGTATAGCCGCTTCCCACTGCTCTGTTGACCATTCTTTCATTATTCACGCAACCTTACTTACAAAATATACTCATTATGGATGGAGAAATGTGCACGCAATAAAATCATCGCCAACACTTTTCTAGGTGTCGTTTCCACTTCCTTATAGGTTGGCATTGTACGCAAATGCTCAGCCTCTGGATAATGTCTGTCCATTAATGCACGTAGCTTATCACCTGAAGTATCTGCATCGAAAAATGTAAAAAGCTCGCAGCCCTCATACGGATCAAGCAACTCCTCTAATTGATGTACACCAATTGTGCCATTTGTACATAGTATTGTAACATTCTCATTTAAAATAGGCTCAATCTGAAGCTTATCTGAGCGTCCTTCTACTATCAAGCATTTTCCCTCGAACATTACGCCACCTCCAGTTTAGACATCCCCACTTATAAATTATTATATAATAAAAAACGCCGGTAGTTGCCGACGTTTTTTGATTATAGCTTGTCTTATTCTGCAATCATTTCTTCGTATTGCTCTGCTGTCATAAGTTTGTCAACTTCTGATGCATCAGCAGGCTCTACAACGATCATCCATGCTTTTTCATATGGTGATTCATTTACGAATTCTGGGCTATCTTCTAAATCTGCATTCACTTCAACAACAGTGCCTGAGATTGGCGCATATAATTCAGAAACTGTTTTTACTGATTCTACGCTACCGAATGGGTCATCTGTTTTGATTTCATCGCCAACTTGTGGAAGCTCAACAAATACGATATCTCCTAGCTCAGATTGTGCAAAGTGTGTAATACCAATACGTACTTTACCGTCTTCTACTTTTACCCATTCATGCTCTTCAGAATATCGTAAATCTTTAGGTGTGCTCATGCCAAAACCCCTCCATAAATATGTAATCGATTCACTTTCAGTGTGCCATATTTCTCCTATAAAAACAAGGAGAAATGCGGTTATTTCCAAGCTTGTTCAAAATCTGATTCTTTAAACCCTAAAGTAACGTTTTTTCCATCTGTTACAATTGGACGTTTGATTAACATGCCATCAGAAGCAAGCAATTCAAGCTGCTCCTCCTCTGTCATCTCAGCAAGCTTATCCTTTAATCCTAGCTCGCGATATTTCATGCCAGATGTATTGAAAAACTTCTTTAAAGGCAGTCCACTCGCCTGCCAAAATGCCTTGATCTCATCTTTTGTTGGCGTTTGCTCTACAATATGCACCTCTTGATAGGAAATATCATGATCATTTAACCACTTTTGTGCCTTTTTACATGTTGTACATTTTGGATAATGAATAAATTGAATCGTCATTAAAATGCTCCTCTACTGTTTTTTTATAGTATACCATCATAACTAGTTGGCTGGGCAGCTATCCGTCACCTTTACCATTCTATCCATCTATTTAGAGCTTCTATCCACCTTACCACCCTTCGCCCATAAAAAAACCTAGCTCTCCAGAAGAAATAGGAGCTAGGTTTCGCATCATCATATCATTAAACAATATATTTTTCTGCTTCAATTAATTTCACAGAAGCTTCGCGTTTTTTGGCAATTAAGTTGTATGGATTATTGCGTGTTAGCTTGCGCAATGCTGATAATGTCATACGTGCTACATCGCCATCTGCTGAAGCAAGAATTGTATCTTTTGCTTCTTTTTCGATTTCTGCGAATGCCTCCTGACAGAAAATTTGCGTATATAGCAATTTTTGATGTGCTTTTTCAGCACCATCACGAGCAATTGCCTTTTCTGTACGTAACACTGCAGATTCCATCGCAAATAATTGGTTGGCGATATTCGCAATATTCACCAAAACCTCTTGCTCTTGATCAAGCTTTGCACCAAAGCGTTGCGCTGCTAAGCCTGCTGCTAATACAGCAATTTTCTTCGCATTTTTCACTAAATATTTTTCTTGTGCTAGTGGCTCTGTGCCGATATCTTCTGGCATTAACATTAACAGCTCCTGCTGTAAGTTTTGCGCCACTTGTAATAATGGCAGCTCGCCTTTTAGTGCCTTTTTCATAAATGTGCCAGGTACAATCATACGGTTAATTTCATTTGTACCTTCGAAAATACGATTAATGCGAGAATCACGGTAAATACGCTCTACTTCATATTCAGCCATAAAGCCATAGCCACCATGTAGCTGTACCGCTTCATCCGCAATATAGTCTAAAGTTTCAGAACCAAATACTTTTGCAATGGAGCATTCAATCGCATACTCAGCAACAGCTCCTGCAATTACCTTCCCTTGCTTTTGCTCCTCAGGGCTTAGCTGGCTTAAACGATCCTCAAATAAACCTACTGTACGATAGTTTAATGATTCAGATGCATATAAATGAGAAGCCATTGTTGATAGTTTCTCTTTTGTTAAATTAAAGTCAGAAAGCTTTGTTTTAAATTGTTGACGTTGGTTGGTATATTGAATCGCAAGCTCTAATGCACGCTTAGAGCCACCAATTGTCCCAACACCTAGTTTATAACGACCAATATTTAAAATATTGAACGCAATAACATGACCACGACCAATTTCGCCTAATAGGTTTTCAACAGGTACCTCCGCATCTTCTAGCACTAATGTACGTGTAGATGAAGATTTAATCCCCATTTTCTTTTCTTCTGGTCCTACTGAAACGCCATTATAGCTTCGCTCTACGATAAATGCCGAGAATTTGTCGCCATCAATTTTCGCATAGACAACAAACACATCTGCAAAGCCTGCATTTGTAATCCATTGCTTTTCACCGTTTAAAATATAATGTGTGCCTGCATCATTGAGCTTCGCAGTCGTTTTTGCACCTAACGCATCTGAACCTGAACCTGGCTCTGTTAATGCATAGGCAGCAATTAATTCACCTGAAGCAAGCTTAGGTAAGTATTTTTGCTTTTGATCTTCATTACCGAATAATACGATTGGTAATGACCCAATCCCAACGTGTGCACCGTGTGTAATAGAGAAACCGCCTGCTACAGACATTTTTTCTGCAATTAAAGCAGAGGAAACTTTGTCTAAGCCAAGCCCTTCGTATTCTTCAGGTACATCTGCTCCAAGTAAGCCTAGCTCCCCCGCGCTTTTTAGCAGTCGTACGGAGTGCTCGAATTCATGATGCTCTAAATTTTCAACGACTGGTAATACTTCGTTTGCTACATATTCTTCTGTTGTTTTTGCAATCATTTTATGCTCATCTGTGAAATCCTCAGGTGTGAATACACGATCTAATTCCACATCTTCAATAAGAAACCCGCCGCCTTTAATGAAATCCGTTGTTTTTTCTGTCATGTTATATTCCTCCCAATATATCTAATGTAGTCCCCTATTTATAGAAAAGCCTGAGGCACAATGTTCGGAGGCAACCGGAAACAGTGCACCCCAAGCTGATCTAGCAAAATTATAAAATTTCAAATACGCCAGCAGCGCCCATACCGCCACCGATACACATTGTTACAACGCCATATTTCTTCCCTTGACGCTTCAATTCATGGATCAGCTTTAATGTTAAAATCGCCCCCGTTGCGCCTAGCGGATGACCTAATGCAATCGCTCCACCATTCACATTAACCTTCTCTTGGTCGATGCCTAAATGGCGTACCACCTGTAATGATTGTGAGGCAAATGCTTCATTAATTTCCCATAAATCAATATCTTCTATTGATAGTCCTGCAATTTCTAATGCCTTCGGTACTGCCACAATTGGACCGATACCCATTACCTCAGGCGGCACACCACCTACTGCAAATCCTAGGAATTTTGCCATTGGTGTCAAACCTTGTTTTTCCGCTTCTTCACGATCCATTACTAGTACAGCTGCTGCTCCATCAGATGTTTGAGAGGCATTACCAGCTGTTACAGAGCCTTTCACATGGAAGGCTGGACGTAGCTTTGCTAAGCCCTCTACAGATGTTCCTGGACGCACACCCTCATCCATACTAAATGTAAATTTTTTCACTTGCGGTTTATTATTCTCATCTACGTAATACTGTTCCACGTCGATTGGCACAATTTCATCATTGAATTTACCTTCTTTAATTGCCTTTTCAGCAAGCTCGTGTGAGCGAACAGCAAAAGCATCTTGGTCTTCACGACTAACATTATACTGACGAGCTACTTCCTCCGCTGTATGCCCCATGCCCATATAGTATTGTGGAGCTGTTTCCGCTAACGTTGGATTTAAACGTGGTGTATTTCCCACCATCGGGACCATGCTCATCGACTCTACGCCGCCAGCAAGAATTGCCTTTGAATGACCTAGCATAATTCGCTCTGCTGCATAGGCAATTGCCTGTAAGCCTGATGAGCAAAATCTATTAATCGTTAAAGCAGGCGTTGTATCTGGTAATCCTGCAAGTGCACCAATACTGCGTGCTACATTCATCCCTTGCTCTGCTTCTGGCATCGCACAGCCTAAAATTAAATCATCAACCGGTCCTTCATAGCCCGCTCTTTTCAATGTTTCTTTGACTACGACAGCACCAAAATCATCTGGTCTTACTGTTGCTAAAGAACCTTTTTTTGCTTTTCCAATTGGAGTTCGTGCTCCTGCTACAATAACGGCTTCACGCATCGTATTAATCCCCCTTTGTTTCATGTGCAAGAATTGTCTATTCCGTCTATTAGTTACGAAGTGGTTTACCTTTTAACAGCATGTGCTGCATTCGTTGCTGAGAAAGCGGGTCTGCTACTAGGCTTAAGAATGCCTCACGCTCTAGATTTAATAAATACTGTTCATCCACTAATGTGCCGTATGGAACCTTACCACCCGCAATTACATAGGCTAGTTTTTTAGCAATTTTTAAATCATGCTCGCTAATAAAGCCTGACTCAAACAGACCTTGCGCACCAATCAGTAATGTACCGTAGCCTGATGCACCAACCACTGGCACTTTTGTTGGTACAGGTGGTTGATAGCCTGCCTCATAAAGCGCTAATGCCGCTTGCTTTGCATCATATAATTGATGATCTGGATTCACAGAAATACCATCCGCAAAATTTAAGAAGTTATTTTCACGTGCTTCCTCACCAGAAGTTGAAACCTTTGCCATTGCAATTGTTTCAAATACTTTATTAGCAATATGCTGATAGTCTACCTCCACCCCATTTGGTAAACCTTTTAAGAACTTTTCATAAAGCGCCTTGTTGCCGCCACCGCCGGGAATTAAACCAACGCCTACTTCTACTAAGCCCATATACGTTTCCATCGTTGCCTGAATATGTGCAGCTGGTAAGCAAACCTCTGCTCCTCCGCCTAATGTCATACCAAATGGTGCTGCTACAACTGGCTTACGACAATATTTAATTTTTTGCATGGCATCTTGGAATGATTTAATAACGAAATCTAGCTCAAATATATTATCATCCTGTGCTTCTACTAAAATCATTCCTAGATTTGCCCCAACACAGAAGTTTTTCCCTTGATTACCGATGACTAAGCCCTTATAGTTAGCCTCTACTTCATCTACTGCAAAGTTAATCATTTGGATAATATCTAAGCCAATCGCATTTGATTGGGAATGGAATTCTAACAGCGCAATACCATCACCTAAATCTATTAAACTAGCACCTGTGTTTGATTTAATAACACCATGCTTTTTCTTATAGCGTTTTAAATTAATCTCTTTTTCATTGACTGGTACTTTTACATATTGCGAACCATTATAGTAAGCTAAATCACCATCTATTTCTGAATAGAAGGTATCAAAGCCATGTGCTAACATGTCTTTTACAAATGCTGGTACTTCTCGACCCTCTGCTTCCATTTTTGCTACAGAGTCCTTTACACCAAGAGCATCCCAAATTTCAAATGGTCCTTGCTGCCAGCCAAAGCCCCATTTCATCGCATTATCAATGGCTACGATATCATCTGCAATCTCACCATGAAGCTGTGCTGAGTAAATTAATGTTGGTGCAAAAATTCCCCATAGCAGCTCACCTGTACGATCCTTTGCATATGTTAATGCTTTTACTTTATTTGCTAATCCACGTGTTTGTTTTGCCATTTCAATAGAAGGTGTTTTTAATTTTTTTACTGGACTATATGCAAATGTTGTTGGGTCAATTTCAAGAATTTCTTTTCCTTGCTTTAAGAAGAAGCCTTGACCTGATTTCGCTCCAAGCCAACCATTTTCCACCATTTTTTGTAAAAATTCAGGTACTGCAAATACTTGCTGCTCCTCACCTGTTGTTTGATCGTAAACATTTTTCGCTACATGAATAAATGTATCTAAACCAACTACATCTAGCGTACGGAAAGTTGCAGACTTTGGACGGCCGATAAGCGGACCTGTTACAGAGTCTACCTCACCAACAGAGTAACCCCCTTTTAACATTTCCTGTAAAGTAATTAATAAACCATAAGTGCCAATGCGGTTGGCAATAAAGTTTGGTGTATCCTTTGCAAGTACAACACCTTTTCCAAGTACATCTTCACCAAATGTTTTCATAAAGCTTACAACTTCAGGTGCAGTTGTATCAGCTGGAATTACCTCTAGTAATTTTAAATAGCGAGGTGGATTGAAAAAGTGTGTTCCTAGGAAATGCTTTTTAAAATCATCTGAGCGTCCCTCTGCCATGGCATTAATGCTAATGCCTGATGTATTAGAGCTAATAATTGTGCCCGGTGTGTGAATCGCATCAATTTTTTCATACAAACTTTGTTTAATTGCTAAGTTTTCTACAACAACTTCGATAATCCAATCGACATCCTTTAATTTATCTAAATCATCCTCAAAGTTGCCGACCGTTAGTAGTGATAAATTTTTCTTAGAAGTAAGTGGTGCTGGCTTTTGCTTTAATAACTTTTGCAAGGCTCCGTTGACAATACGATTTCTAACAGCTGGATGCTCTAAAGAAAGTCCCTTTGCCTCTTCCTCTTGCGTCAGTTCCTTTGGTGCAATATCCAATAGTAGTGTCGGTATACCGATATTTGCTAAATGTGCTGCAATTCCAGAGCCCATCACCCCAGAACCTAGAACAGCTGCTTTTTGAATGTTGTAAGTCACAAGCAATTCCCCCTTATTCTCCCATTGAATGAATAGCCATTCATTTTTTGACCAAAAAAATATCAAGTGTAACCTTAGTGATTTTTTATTCTGTGTTGAATTTTTCAACCGAATACAGCTAAGGCTTATCTCCATTTGCATTAGGTAATGAAGATAAAACTACTTTTTCTGTTTTTAGTGTAGATTATTTTGTTTAATTTAGCAATCTTTTTTCACGATTTATTTTTGCACTATACAACTTTTTTCGTTTTTTACGAGCGAAAAGCACACAATAAGTAGCGAACATTACAGCGAAACAGAAAACTTTCCGACTGCACAAAAAATGTGTAGAATGGAAGGCAAGGAGCGTGAATACTATGAAAACAATTACTACTACAGAACAATTTAATGAACTAATTGCTGGTGACCAAAAGGTGCTAGTAAAATTCTATGCAGGCTGGTGTCCAGATTGCACGCGTATGAATATGTTTATCGACCCAATTATCGAGGAATACAGCCAATATGATTGGTATGAGCTAAACCGTGATGAGCTACCAGAAATCGCAGAAAAATATGATGTGATGGGCATTCCAAGCTTATTAATTTTCCAAAACGGTGAAAAGCTTGCACACTTACATAGTGCAAACGCTAAAACACCTCAGCAAGTAACTGAGTTTTTAGCTGCCCAACAATAACCAACGAGCTGCATTCTTTTCATAGAATGCAGCTCTTTTTGAAAGGACACGATAGGATGCGCCAACAATTGATTTTAACTGGAACATCACAATATGATGCATCTGTTGCACCAAGCTATCGCAACTCTGCCTGTGGGCCAGCAACAATTTATGTGATTTTAAACTACTTCAACAAATCAGCCCCTAGCATTAACGAGCTATATCAACAGCTTGGTAGCACAAAAATTGGTTTATTTAAGTGGCGGCTTATTTATTATCTTCGTCGCTTACAGCCAACTTGGGATATTCGCGGCTGTTCCTTAAAGGAAGCTTTACAGGAAATTGACGCAGGTCGTCCTGTTGCAATGCGCTTTGATCGCTATTTTAGTCTAAATTGGCGAGATCAAACCTCTACCTTTGCCTACCATTGGGTCCCCCTTATTGGCTATGAAATAAAAAATGACCAGCTATGGCTGATTTTTCATGATAATGGTGGCCCAAATCGTAATAGCAAAATTCAGCAAGCACTATTCCACAATAATGCAAAGGTGCTATCTTTTGTAAAAATTACACCGAATACAACGAACGAGCATGCTTGGCAATAAGCGTATAGCCACGCTCCTCTATCTCTTGAAACGTTTGTCGTTCATATTTTGGCAATACTAAGCTTGTAAAATCCGCTTCGATTGGTACATCTGTTTGAATGGTTGCAAGCTCATGTGATAATTGCAACATCTCTAGATTTTCTTGAATTTTTGTTCGTTGGCCAGGCTTTAATTCATCCAGTGATGCCAAAATATTATCGATAGAGCCATATGTTTGAATTAACGTAAGTGCCTGCTTAGGGCCGATGCCTTTTACACCTGGATAGCCATCACTCGTATCTCCCATAAAGGCTTTCACTTGAGCAAATTGTGCTGGCTCAATACGGTACTCCTCTTGAAAGCGCGCATGTGTATAGATATCGTATTCTGTATAGCCTTTTTTGGTAAAAGCAATCTCTGTGGATGGTCTTAAAAGCTGAAGTAAATCTTTATCGCCACTAATAACCGTAATATCCGCCTCATCCTGCCATTTGGTAATCATAGAGCCGATTAAATCATCGGCTTCCATTCCTTCTACGCCAAAATTTTGCCAGCCGATTTGCTGTGCTAAATTTTTTGCCATATCGAATTGTGGCAGCATCTCCTCTGGTGGTGCTGGACGATTTGCTTTATAGCCATCAAATAAATCATTGCGGAATGTATGTGCGCCCATATCCCAGCAAACAGCCATATGGGTTGGCTTCATAATGGATTGTGCCGTGAGTACATGGCGTACAAACCCTTGCGCACCATTTGTTGGTGTCCCATCTGCAAGTCGGATAAAATGTCCCATTGCCGCAGAGGCAAAAAAGGAGCGAAATAACAGTGCCATACCGTCAACAATTAATAGCTTTGGTTTTGTTGTCATACTAAAATCCTCTCTATTTCAATACAAGGTTTGCTCTTTCATATTATAACAAACTTTCAATTATAGGCTTTGTCCATCTAGTGCTTTTACAGCATCGCCTTTCCTTTTTTGGAAATACGATTACGATGATCCAATTGAATGCCTGTTAACCATTGTAAAAATGCTGTAACGCCTATTTTTACGGTTTCTGGTCGAAGCGTGCCTTCCTTTGGGTCTGCATAGACAAAATCAATATGCCGAACCCCTTCATTTTCGCCAATCAGCTTAAGAATATCAAATAATTCATAGGCTGTTAAACCACCTGGTGTTGCTGCTGGCACATCTCGTGCAAACATAATATCCAGTGCATCTAAATCAACAGATACATAAATTCGATCTACCTCATACATCAGCTGACGCAGCATTTCACGTATTGTTAGCTGAATGCCATCACGTCGCATTTGCTTTAAAGTAATCATATGAATACCTTGCTCTCGTGCATAATGAATCATTTCCGGGGAATTGAAAAAGCCATGTAAGCCAACATTATAGATATGCTCCCCCTTTACAATTCCTGCCGCTATTAGCTGATGAATTGGTGAATCCTGTGCTAAGCCAATCTCCTCCTGATTTCTTGCATCTAAATGTGTATCAATTTGAATCACACCAATGCGATCCTGTGGAAAAGCATTTTTTATCCCTTTTAATGAGCATGCTGTAATCGCATGGTCGCCTCCTATTAAACAAGTAAAGCTTTTTGGATAGGCGATGCTTAAATTTTCTGCTGCTGCTTCAATCGCAGACTCTGATAGCATTCTATCATTTTCATTAATTGCTACATCCCCAATATCAGCAACAGCCAGCGCACGTAAATTTATTTGCTCATCCAAATTATACGATTGAAAGCTTGGCCACACTTTCCGAAAGGCATGCGGATATTGCGCTGTCATCGTCCTTTCGCTGGCATATGATAATAAAGCACCATATACAATAATATCCACATCATTTGGGTTAGGATTCGCCTGTTGCTTAATCCATTGATGTAATGCTGAACCATTTTCCTGCTTCCATTGGCATTTTGGTTGTATAAACATATTCATCTCCACCTTTATATTATTTCGCCTCAAGTCAAATTGACCTATGCCAACTTATACTCTCCTTAAAATGACCTAATAGATATTTTATTAACGTTATAGTACCATTTGTACACATATCTTCGTTATGTTTTTCTCCTACTTCTAAAAATTTTTCTTGATTGCGACTATGTATAAGCAGCAAAAAAGGCATCTCAAAGATCATTTGAGATACCTCTTTCTGAATGGAGGCATAGTGCTGCCACCTCATGCATCGAATAGCTTTTAAAATTATATTGATTGCGCAATTCCTGAAAATAACATAATAGCTCCTCTAGCATTGCTAAATTTTTATCAATATGCTTCCCAAAATTATGAGGATGCCACCATAAGTGATAAAATGCTTGTGCTTTAGCAGCCTCTAGCATCCCTTCTTTTATACGCTTGATCTTTAACCTTTCAAACACACGCAACGGGCTACAGTAAGGTCGTAAAAAAGCACTTGCACGAATATTAAGCAGTGGTTCCTTTTGTATGTCTTCAAATGTCACTATATGATGACCCGTTAAATTAATATAACTATCTAACCATTGCTTTGCTCCTTGCCATCTGCTCTGTGACGCATTGTACAAGACATGATTGATTGGACCTCTATAGCAAATATAGCCCGCTTTTAAGCATGCATGAAAATAGTCTTTGTTTATTTGATGGTGTGGAAAGGTAATCGATTTTATAGGAGTAATATAGCCATCCGTAATTATTTTCATTGCATATAAATCTGCTGCAAAATCTGCTGCTGTTTGCCCTTTCTCTAAACAATAAAAATGTGAAAAGGTATGGCTTGCTATTTCCTGATAAGGTGTACGTTTAATCTCCTCGATTAAGGATTTACCAAAATGTAAAGGGTCCACTTGCTCATTATCGCCTACTTTTGCAAGCTGCGTATATGCTGCATAGCGCATTTGTTCATATTTAACGGGGATACCTCGTAAATAATGTGCCATCTCTGCCTTTGATTCTGCAAACAATAGCCCAACTGTTGCCCATGTTGCATGGATATGATAGCGCTCAAATAATGCTAATATTCGAGGCAGGGCATTGCGTACACCGTATAAGTTTTTATTGTATTGTCCATAGCGAAAAGTATCATGGACACCCCAATTTAGCTCAAAATCTAATGAAATAATCAGACCCCCGCCATTCATACTGCTACTTCCTCCATTTTTGTATGCCTAGTAGCAATGCACGTATTTTAGATGGTGCAATATAGCCCGAATACACATTGACAACCTGTCCGCCAAAGCTTTGCTTAAAGGCTTTTACATTTGGATTATCTGTTAATGCACCCATATCATATAAAATAAAACCTTGCTCTTTTAAATGAAGCAAATTGTGCCAAAGTAAAAAGCGATTGGCATAACGTAGTGGTCGTTTTAAAGCAGGTGCGATCGTTGCTGCATCACAAGTTGCTTCATAATAGGATAACGCTTTTTGGGCATGGACAATATCAAGTCGATAACATAGTGTTTGTCCACACATACTTCGAATTTCAGATAATAATAAAGCTCCCTGCTGATTTAATAAGAGGATCGTTGCCATTTGTGACTTACCAATGCCCTCAAGCTTTTTCCGTTTGGCAAACTGATTATAAAACTGTTGAAAGGCTCGTAAATTCTCCTCTGATGGCTCTTGATACAGAATCACTTGATAGCATTCCTTTTGTGCGCGTCGTAAAATTTTTCGATTGCCCTCTGACAGCGCTAAATACAATGAAAGCTCATGCTCTTGAAGTGCAATATGAACCGCCTCACTTCGTACAAGCTTGCGACTTGGTACAAGTGAATGTGTATAACCTACAACCTTCATGGATTTTCGAATATTCGCTGGCTTTTCTAACAAATAAAAATGCTGCATTGCGATATTCCATCGCTTACTTTTAATGGACAGAATGAACATCGCCCCCACTCTCTCTATATTTTTCAATACGCTGCGACTCAAAACGAGCCAATTTACAATGTTTTATTCGAGAAATAGGTTGATAGCCTAATTGTGTTAAGCGTTTTCGTTTCCGCCATTGCCAAAAGCTTGTCGCTACCCATAGCGCTTGTTCAGGTTTGATAGTGCGAAAATAAGCTGTGATAATACCAATTTGCCTAGCATCATCATAGGTTAAATAACAGGTTTCCTTTGGTAAAGCTTTGGCAATTTGCAATGTATCCATATGCCAATGTGAGGCATGTAACGCAAACGCTGGCTTATTCGTTTCTGCAAAAGAATCTTTATAAATCATATATCCCTTCTTAAAGAGAGCCATTAGCTCTTCTTGTTCTAGCTGCATCGCTTCCTGAATTGACATTTCCTCAAATAGATGACCAATGGGTTGCTGTGGAGCAACAACCGTCGATGGGGATAATTCATATAAAGTCACTTGTTGCAAACGAATAAATTTTTCTACGAATTGTTGTCCATATTCTAGCCAATCTTTTATCTTTCCATACTTTACTAAAGTTCGTGTATGTCCAAATCTAGGCTGCTGCCAATGCTGATTACCCTTTGCAAGCCTTTTTAGACGCTCCTTTAGCGCTAACAAGCCAGCCAGTAATTTTGTCCGCTTAGTAGCACTATTAGCCAGCATATCTCTTGAAAAATCAACACCAGAGCGCCACTCTAATTTATACGGCTTATAGCCAATCCCCATATCAAATAATCGATATTTGGCAGCAAGAGCTCGCTGAATCGTGTCCTGATTAGCGATGCGATCAATATGAAATAACTGAAATAAAGGTTCAATTGCTTGTGCATAAGCTATATAACGCCCACGGCAACAAAGCCCATATGTGCAGGCAATCCATTGATTTTCAAACATAAGTGCATTGACCTTTACTTGCAATGCCTCCCCTTGTAGCATTGTTAGACGCTCAAAAAAATCCCTGCTCTTGCCTCTTGTAAAGTCACTTGCGTCAAAGCCTTTACGCTGCTGACGATCAAATAATCGAAACATTTGCCAAAGCTCATCCTGCACAGGTACATGTTTTATTAATAAGCCTAAATTCCGCAGCTTGCTTTCCTGCTGATTGGTTGTTGGCAAATGACCTTGCTGCTCTGATAAAGCAAGATACGGTGTCACTACTCGAAAAATAGTAACAGGCAATTGTTTTTCCACAAAGTATTGCTCAATGACTTTAGTCGATAGCTTACTTTCTAATAAACCATGCAATGCAAAAATAATATGCTGATGCTTGGCAAGAAGCTCGTCCAATACAAAATTTGTAGCTTGCAGTAACCATTCTTTTTTAGCGATAATTTCTGTGTAATTAGCGAACTGTTCACCTGCAAAGCTATAGATTTTTATCCCCCACTGCATAGCTACAGTAAAAGGGAAAAAGGCAATAATCATCCCTTGATGTTCAACAGCATAAAGCTCTACTTGCGCTTTACGACCTAGTATTTGCCACCAATTATAAAACCAAGCAAATTCAATAAAGGGGTTATCATTGTTCTCTTGTTCTAACATATCGTCCCAAATTTCCTTGTACCACATCAGCTCATCATCTGTTCGAATACGAATTAACTGCAAGAATATCCCCTTTCCTTTCAATATTCACAATCTATTAATATTGTACATACCGTTATATATGTATATTAAAAATTTATAGAAATATGAAAAAAGAGTTATCAACACAATAGGTTGAATAACTCTTTTGATTATCTTATAGATTGGCTCCAATAATTTGCACATGACATTCAATGACTACATTGCCCTTTAATGCCTTACTAATCATACATGTTTGCTCTGCCTTTTGCGCTAAACGAGCAATTTTCCTCTCCAAACGCTCTGATAGTCCTTGAACAACAATACATGGCTTATGAACAATTTTTTCATACGTAAAAATACCATTTGTAACATCGACAAAACCCTCTGCCTGCATGGCTAGCTTATGTACAGCAATAGCTGAATTTTCGAGCAGTGCCGCCAATGTAATTAAATAGCAGGTTGCCGCAGCGCCTAACAGCATTTCATCAGGATTTGTGCCAATATCTGGTCCATTCATTTCCCGCGGAATAGAAATTTGTGTTTGTAAATGACGTGCCTTTATCGTTCCTGCTCCATTTCTTCCTTCTGCCCATGTTAAATCCATTGTAAATTTATGCTGTGTCATAGTGTGACTCCTTTCCTGAAAAAAGCTAGGGAAAATGCCCGTTCCCACGCTTTGAAGAAACGAGTATTTTTATTATTCAGCTGTAGCAGTATGTGCCTTTTCAGCTTCCGCATGACGACCTTTTTTTGTGACAGTTTGATACTCAGCTAAGCGAGCCGTTGTGCGCCAATAATGATAAACAAGACCGTCAATCCAGAGCAAGGCCTCCACCTTTGACACGGCTGTTTCTAACTCTACTACATTTTCAACAGTATGCTCGAAATAGGCATTTCGTTTATCTCGTCGTACAGCAGCCATTTCAGAGGATGTAGCTTCCAACAAATCGGCTACCTCAGGCAAGCGTTCATCTTCACCAATAATTACAAGCACCTTTTCTAGCACCTCTAGCCATTGCTGTGTTAAGGCTGCCTGCAATTGAAAGGCATTAGGGCTTTGCTCATGTAATGCCTTTGATAAGCGATACAAATGATCCAAAGCATGTAGCAAAGCAATATGCTTAGAGCGCTCCTTTTGTGAGGAGGACTGTATGGCATCCATAAACAAACGAGTCTTTTCAATCGCATCATCAATTTGAACTAATTGACCATCAATCTCAGCTGTTCGTTTTCTTCCCCGAATCAGAGAGATAATAACTGTTGTTAATTCCTTTGTAATATCCTGCAATGTATTAAAGGATACCTCTACTGCTACACCGGGTAATTTTGTGACACTATCATCTAAATTACGTGTTAAATAATTACCTTTTTCAGGAATCATTCTTTCAATAACCTTGGCAAATAGACGAACAAATGGCATAAAGATAATCGCACCAATTACGCTGAATAATGTATGGAAAATCGCAATCCCTAATGTTGCATCAAAGCTACCATTAATGGATTTTGTGATAAATTCAGTAAATGTAAAGATAAATGTTGCTCCAACTGTGACAATAAGGGCGGTTACAACATTAAATAGCACATGTGTAACAGCAGTTCGTTTTGCAGCCGTGGATGCCCCAATTGCTGCAAATAATGCCGTAGCAGTTGTACCAATGTTTTGCCCAATCACTAAATAAGCCGCCTGCTCAAAGTCAATAGCGCCCGCGTATAAAGCAGTTAACGTTGCCGCTATTGCTGCACTCGATGCCTGCATAATAACCGTCATCACAATACCTAATACAATTAAAATTAGCTTTCCACTGATCGAATTGGCATCAAATGCATCAAACGGAATTTTATCCTGTACGGCTGCCATTCCTCCCTGCAAAACATCAATGCCTAAAAATAATAGCCCGAAACCAGTAAAAAGTCCGCCCACCGCTTTATAATCACGAGGTGCAAGCAATTGTACAAAAACACCAAGTGCAATAAAGGGCAAGGACATTGTTTGCATATTGATCTTAAAGCCTATTAATGAAATAATCCATCCTGTACTGGTACTACCAATATTCGCCCCAATAATTACACCAATTGACTGTACAAATGTTAGTAGCCCTGCACTAACAAAGCCTATTGTAATCAACGTTGTAGCAGTTGAGGATTGCACAAGCATTGTCATCAATGTACCCGATAAAACAGAGCTAATGGTTCCACCAGTAAAACGATTCAACCATTTCTTTAATGCATCACCAGCAAGCTCCTTTAAACCATTTGTTAGCATTGTCATGCCAAGCAAAAATAAACCAATGCCTCCAAGCACATTAATCAATCTATAAACACACTCCCTGCTCTATTTTATTGCTGACTCACAACGAGCAAATGCCAAAATAATTATTTCTATTGTGCCTGTTCATTTACTATTGTCCTCTATAGAAAGCTAGAGTCGCCACCTTGTACATCCACCAGCTAGTAAATACCTAATATCAGCATATCTATTTTTATATAGCCCGCTCTTACTTCTTACATGAAAGTTATCATAATTATTTTTGCTCATTGAGAGTTACCTAAATATTCTTATATAGTACCATTATTGAAATTAAGAAAATAGGATGTTTTTCTTTTATGTACAAATTCAACCAATCTTTTATAAAAATACGCTATAAGCCTTAGCTCCCTTAAACAATCTGAAAGTTATAGTGCTACAAACATATTCATAGCTAGCTCGCATATATTTGATAAAACGATGTTTAATTTATTGTAGAGTGGAGGAATTTTACAGGTGAGTGCAATGATACTTGGTGGATTTTTATTTTTCAGTATAAGTGTAGGTGGCGCTATTGCCTGGGTTTTCTCAAAGCTCTTTCAGCATACAACGCAGGGACTGTCACTATTATGTGGAGGCTTTTTAATTGGCTTGCTTATATTGGATATTATCCCCTCCTCTATTTATATTTATCAATCATTAGCAATCATACTCGGCATTTTTATTGGTTATTGTATCTTTCAACTACTTGATAGCTTATTACATACATCTTCTACGAAACAGTCCTCTATTTCCTTATTAACACTTGCGATGATTATTCACACAATCCCTATTAGCCTGACTGTTGGCAATTTACTTGGCAATGCAGCATTAACGATTTCCCTTACAGCCTCTATTATCCTACATCATATTCCCGAAGGCTTTGCTTTATCAACAGCACTCATTGCTCAAGGCGAAAGACTATGGAAGCTCTTTATTTATTTCTTTATTTTCTCGATTTTCTTTAGTCTATTTATTTGGTTTGGTCAATATTGGGCATTAACAAATAAAGCGCAAGGTATTTTAATGGGCATTTCTATCGGACTAATTGCCACTGCTAGCATTTCCGAATTTATTTTACATCATCTTCGAGCGGTTAGCGCAAAATCCTTTATCATCTATCTGTTTCTAGGCTATCTATTAAGCTATAGCTTTCATATATTAGTAGAATAAAAATCCATATAGCTGTGCCGCTCCACATTATTTTTCCTTGTGATTTATAAAGAAGAGCTACTCTTCACATAGTAAACATAGCCCCTTATTTTATGCCTTAGCATCCTTATAAGGGTCATGGTTTGATTTTTAATTACTAAAAGGCGTAGTATGTAGTTGTAAACACCAAAATTATTATATCAATGTAGCATTTTAAAGGAGGAAGCTCGATGAATTATCAACATATTACAGTTGCAGGCAGTGGTGTACTAGGAAGTCAAATTGCTTATCAAACGGCTTTTAAAGGCTTTCAAGTAACTGTCTATGATATTAATGACGAAGCATTACAACATGCCCAAGACCGCATTTCAAAATTAAAGCCACTTTATCAGCAAGACTTAGGGGCAACACAAGAGGAAGTAGATGCTGCCTATGCACGGTTAACATTTAACAGCGACTTAGCAGAAGCGGTTGCCAATGCAGACCTTGTAATTGAAGCTATTCCTGAGGTTGTGGCAATTAAAACAGACTTCTACACAAAGCTGGGTAAAGTAGCTCCTGCAAAAACTATTTTTGCAACGAACTCCTCTACTTTATTGCCTAGCCAATTTGCAGAGGCAACTGGCCGTCCAGCACAATTTTTAGCTTTGCATTTTGCCAATACAATTTGGAAAAACAACACGGCTGAAATTATGAAGCATGCGGATACAGATATGAAGGTATTTGATGAGGTTGTGGAATTTGCCCGTGCAATCGGTATGGTACCACTTCCATTATATAAAGAACAGCCTGGCTATATTCTAAACTCTTTATTAGTGCCATTGTTAGACGCGGCTGAATTACTGTTAATTAAAGAAGTAGCTGATCCAGAAACAATCGATAAAACATGGATGATTGGGACAGGCGCTCCACTTGGACCATTTGCCATCCTAGATGTTGTTGGCATTAACACCGCCCATAATATTGTAGAAGCTAAAGCAGCAGCAACTGATGATGAAAACATGCACAAGCTTGCCTATCTGTTAAAAACTGAGTATATTGACAAGGGCAAACTTGGCCGTGCAACAGGTGAAGGCTTCTACACATATCCAAACCCAAGCTTTGAAAAGCCGGATTTCCTAAAAGGCTAAATGATTTAACGCCAAATAGCCTCTCAAGGGCTATATTGGCGTTTATTTTTTAAAGAAATAATACCATATAATCCTCATCAAAATATTGCTGCGTTATTTTTAGTGCCTTCCGCTCTGTTCCAAATAACTCAAAGCCTAATGAAGCATATAGCCTTTTGGCAGATAGATTAGAGGATACAACTGTTAAATTAATTTGCTCAATGCCATCTAATAATTGTGCTTTATTGATGACAGCTAGCATTAAAGCTTTTCCTACACCAAGCCCTCGCTTTTGCGGAGAAACATAAACGGCAAAAACACTTGCCTTATGCTGTAGCTTTACCTTGCTTTCCCGTAGCAATGTCGCAACCCCAATCAATTCACCTTGAGCAAATGCACCTAGTGTATAGGAATACCGTGCCTCAAGTCTTTTTTCAAAAAGCCCAGGCGGCATATCCTTCTCTTCCTCAAAGCTAGAGCCAAATGCCTCTGGATTTGATTGTAGCCCCTCTAATCGTAATTTCCTATATACTACAGCATCTGCTACTGTTAAAAGCCTAATTTCCATATTTTCCACCTTCATATCACTAGCGTATGAACATACTGTTTATGAGCGTTCATTTCCTAGCCATAATTTATTGAGAACAGCTCGTTTGATCCATCTCAAAATAAATATGATAATGCTTTGCACAATTTGGATTAAACTCTGTATGGCAGTGTAGACATGTGGCATGCTGTAAATAGTCATGGATCGTTAGTTCATTTCTACATACCCCACAAAGAATAGCTTTTTTATGAAACTCTTCCTTTTGCCATACTTGTGCAGTGTGGGATTCATGCTCGCTATGACATTTATAGCAAGGATAATATTGATCACAGCACTTGAACTTGATAAGCGTTGTATCATTTTGTTGATGATAATGTTGACAACGCCCTTCATCGTCAATCGCAACATGAAGCTTTTCCATCACTTACCTCCTCCCTTGAAGAATGCTCTAACTAAGCAGCATTCCGATTTTTCTGTTCCACTATAACACTTAAAATACCAAAAATTAAAAGTAATAGCACACCTATCAATGTAATCGTTGACCATTGCAATCTTGGATCAAAAAGCTGGAAAAAGAAGGTGAAGACAGGAATAAAGCATAGCGACATCATCACTAAAAAAACCTCACAATATTGAATTCCTTTTTGTAACAGATACATTGGTATTAATACACCTATCACAGTCATCAATAAAATCCAACCAATATTTTCGAATAAATAGGCGAACAGCACATCATATGTTGCAACAAAGGATAGCCCGATAATACCGTAAAACCTTTTCGATAAAATCATCGAGCTTGTCCATCCTAGCTGACTTAGCTGTTTAGAATAGACTGTACATAGCACAGCACCAAGACCGCATAATATACTTGCGCCAACCCCTAAAATACTCGATTGATCCCATGTTTGTACGGCAGATTTTCCTGTAAAAATAGCGCCAATCAATAATAAGCTTGCTGCAAATATACCAAATGCAATACCCCATTGTGCTTTTAACACATGCCTCTTTTGCTGAATGGCTAGCACAAGTGCAAATAACGGTCCCAGTCCCATCTCCAATGAGCTAACAATTGCTGGCTCAATATACTTCAGTGCAAAGTAAAATCCCATAAAGGCTAAAATCGAAGCACCATTAAGCTTCAATAACGGCATTCTTGCTGTCTGCCAATTAGCTGTTATCTTTTGTTTACTTGCAATAAGCTGAAAAAATACCGTGGTGATAAAAAAGCTAATGCCTGTAAACAAAAATGGATGCACTGCCTGTACACGATTTGAATAATAAACCTGACTAATAGATGTTAAAATCGCTGACAGTAATAAGCTAGCTACACCTACCATATAGACATTACGTTTATGAATAATTACCGTTTCCATTGAACCCCGCCTTTCCCTAGCTTTTTATGTCAGCTTATTTTTATGAATTCCAACTATAATACCATAAAACTATGTGAATTTTACAAATTTTTTAGTGTATGATTAAATTATCAAGCGCAATCAAAAGTGCTAATGTATCATCTTTATAATGGCATCAATAAAGGAGTCAAAAACTTATGAAATCCCATAGTATAGCTAAGTATTTCCTCCTATTGGAGGAGCAACGGACTCGCTACCTGCCAGCTATTCGCACACTTTCGCAGGAAGAGCTATGGCATCGCCCATATGAAAACAAATGGTCTATTGGTGAGCATTTTTATCATCTTTATTTAATTTTTAAAATGCTGAATGTCGTAACGAAGTACACTTTATTTTTCACACCTATTGCCAAAATACAAAGAAACAAACCCTTCGCGACAGAAATACATGATATTTATGCAGCATATCCATTAAAAAAAGGAAAAGGTATGCCAGCCCCTAAAATATTACTACCTCCTAAAAAGATATGCTTTGTGCTTAGCGGTTGTGATATTGAACACAAACTTGTTCATGAAACCTTGACATTGCAAAAGCTGGTGAAAGATATTGAAGAGGATATTGCTGGACATATTCGCTTTCCAGACCCTGTCGCACATTATCCAAATCTTATTCAAGCGATCCAATTGCTCGCTATTCATGAGCAGCATCATTTTAACATTATGGAAAAATCGTTATCTCCTATTAAATAACTTAAAGCCAGCTTTGTGTGCAAAGACAACAAAGCTGGCTTCTATCTGCTTTTTCATTTCACATTGCGCCCTCGTCCTTCAGGTGCAATAATTTTTTATTCCTTTCAGTCATGTAACATATGAATAATTGCCGTTTCATTCTTACTACAGCAGCATATGTAAAAATTTTTCAAAATGCACGCCTGCCTCGCTCGGTATTTGTTCCTTTACTGTGGCTTCAATAGCCGTAGCTAAAAATGCTTCTGCAAGCTTCATGGACTCCACTAAATCCTGTCCACGCATCATTCCACCCATAATAATAGATGCAAATAAATCGCCTGTGCCTGAATAGCTTTGACCATTGTAGTCACGCATACTAGAAAACGAACGACTTTCATCAATATACATATTACCTACATAATGTTTATTGATAGCTGTTGCTGGTGGATGCAAGCCAGTAATCAGCACCTTTGCACCCGTTGCCTGCTGGAGCTGCTGCCCTGCCTCCTCAAGCGCCTGCATATAATCCGTTTTATTTTGATAATGCTGTAGCTTATCATAGGACACTCCTGTAAGCAAACAGCACTCCGTTACATTTGGGGTAATCAGATCAGCACTTTTCACCAGCGCCCCCATACGATCAAGCAGCTCACCTGTAAACATTTTATAAACCTCACCATGGTCGCCCATTACTGGATCAACAAGCAGCGTGGTTTCTTTTGTATGAAATCTATCTAAAAAATGAAAAATATTATCAATTTGCTCCTTGCCTGTAACAAAGCCTGTATGAATGCCATCGAAGGCTGCTCCAAGCTTACTCCATTCCTCCACAAAGTAGTCCATCTTTGATGTTAAATCCTCACAATAAAAGCTAGCATATCCCGTTTGTGCTGTTAAAATCGCTGTTGGCAAAGGTACTGCCTGAACCCCCATTACAGATAGAACAGGTATTGCAGCCGTTAATGAGCACTTGCCAAACGATGACATATCCTGAATCACCGCAACTTTTTTCATTCTCCATTCCACCTAACTCATCCTATATATACTATCCTCATCGTATCACAATTACATAATTGCGAAAATAATATTCATCTGACCCCTTACTTTTTTATAAAATTGACACTTTTACAACAGTCAGTCCTTTGCTAAAGTAAAAACCACAAACTATTCATGATCGTGAGGAAGAGAAAAATGCACAGTATCCAAAGATATTCTTATACAAAACCTCGAACAAAAACATTTGACTTAGTTATTACAGCTATTTTAGCGGCACTTGTTTTTGTTGCCACAATGTTTATTAATCTCAAGCTTCCATTCGGGCAAGGTGGACTTATCCACTTAGGAACATCCATGCTGTTTATTTCTGCTATTTTATTCGGACCTAAAAAAGGTGCACTTGCTGGCGCTATCGGGATGGGCTTATTTGATATTGTAGGCGGCTGGCTCATTTGGGCACCAACTACTATTATTTCACGTGCATTACAAGGCTTTATCGTTGGTAAAATCGCTTGGTCTAAAGGCTATAAAGGTGATAATATCGGGCTAAATATTTTAGGAGCAGTAGTATCAATGCCTATGATGATTGCGGTTTACTATGTTGGGCAAGCTATTATGTTCAATAGCTGGATTGCACCATTGGCATCGATTCCTGGAGATATTATTCAAAATATTGTTGGCTTAATCATTGCCATTCCTGTATGTATTGTACTGAAAAAAACACCATACTTTAAAAGAAACTTTTAAGAAAGCATGCCATCTCTAGTAAGGTGGCATGTTTTTATTTGCTTATTAGTGACATGAGTTCTGTCCATTTTCATACTATATGGTGGAGGTGGTAATATGCCAAGAGTAAAATATCGTGATGCTGATATTGCCTTAATGGCACGAATGATGAGAGCCGAGGCTGAGGCTGAAGGAAATCAAGGAATGCTATACGTCGGTAATGTTATCGTCAATCGTGCTATTGCGGACTGTTTAGATTTCAATGATGTGAGAACTATTGAGCAAGTAATTTTTCAAGTACAAGGTAATAATTATTCCTTTGAAGCCGTTCAAAAGGGCAATTTATTTTACCAGCGGGCTCGATCATCTGAAAAAAAGCTAGCAAAGCAAAACTTGGATTTTTGGAGAGAGCATCCAGCAAAATATGCACTTTGGTATTTCAATCCGTATGCACCATGCCCGCCAACATGGTATGGCCAGCCATTTACAGGGCAATTTAAAAATCATTGCTTTTATGAGCCTGCCGCTGGAACGTGTGAAAGTGTTTATATGGGGTAACAGTGAAAAGAGAACATCCGATAGATGGATGCTCTCTTTTCGCTTACTTTAATAGTGCTTTTAAAGCCTGTACCTCATCGTCAGACAATGTTACACCCTTGCCCATTTTCTCACGATTTGGCGCCCATTCGCGAATATCATATTTCGGTGCATGCCCATTCCAGCTAATACGATTTAGCTCCTTTTTCCAGCCCTTTGCTGATTCTGAGAGCACGCCAATATGCTCGACAATTTCGTATTTGATCTCTGCCATAATAGCCTCCATTAGTTGTTTTCATATATGTTATCATAACAGCTTATATGACAAATAGTGAAATCAATCTTCTTGATGCATGCCTATAGCATATAACCAAAGAAGCGCACGAATAAAGTGCTGACTAAAGAAACATACATCATGTGTGCCTTCAGGATTTAATTCAAATAATAGATTTCCTTCCAAATAGTCCTCCTTTGTTAATTCTTGATAAGCTTTTTTCGTAGCCTCCACCATATTCTTTTGAATGTTATCTCTATGAATGCCTTCTAACTCTCCCACATATAAATACAATTGATGATTTTGACGATTGACAGTTGGCTTTATATAGGTATTCCCTTGACGTTTTACTTCCTCTCCTCGCATATACTGTAGAACATCCTCATACCAAAAAGAAGCGGATAACACAATATATTGATGAAATACTTCTGGATAATAATATGAAGCAAAGATCGAAGCAAGCCCACCAAAGGAGCATCCTGCAATAGCTGTATAGGAAGGTGCAGAATTTGTAGCATAGTGCGTATCTATATACGGCTTTATTTGGTTCACAATCGTATCCAAATAATTTTTCACCTGCCCACCTAAATTAGATGTATTTGGCATAAGAGACGGCGCTTCCCATGGTGTATAATCATTATTCCGATCAATTGGTACAATACCAATAATAATCAGTGGCTCAATTTGCGCTGTAATGATTAAATGATCAATATAGTTCATCGCCTGTATAGCACCATTCCCACCATCATGCATATAAATGGTACGATACTTCTTTGCTGGATCATAGCCCGATGGTAAGACGATTGAAACATCATACTGATTAATTTTTTCATATTTAATTGAAATCATTTGTCTTTCTCCATCCTTTCAAATTGATAACGATAATCAATATCATTTATAATGATAGTATACTTTATCATGAAAATGAAGGTGAAATTTTTATCTTTCAACAACCTTCATGTATGTATCATTAAAGTAGCTATATTTTTAACACTGAAAATATAGTAGTATAAACTTTATTAACATTTCGTTTTTAATCCATGATTTCTTATTCACTTTTTCAAACAGTCCCATTCATACTTAGTCATGCCATGAAAAGCTGAGACATAACTCATTTGTCCATTATAAAAGCCGTATCATTCTCAAATTAACAAAATAATAGAACAAGAAAACCCGAACTATTACAAAACGCTAGATGAGCATTTGGTAATATCATTCGGGTTTTCTATTGGCTAGCATCCTTTTATGCTAACCTTATATTATCTTATTAAATTTCATAGAGTTAAACTTCACATCTTATAAATGCTCAATTTTTGTCACATCCACTTTGACGGTTAATGCGTGTGCCCCTCCTTGGTAAACACCTTCGACAGGGCTTACATCTCGATAATCACGTCCCACACATAAAATAATATGATTATCTAGCACCTCTACATTATTTGTTGGATCAAGCCCTATCCACCCGATACCAGGTACCATAATTTCTACCCAAGCATGTGTCGCCGTATCCCCAATAAGGTCATCATCTTTACCAACATATAAATAACCACTTATATAGCGTGCTGGAATACCACAATAACGCAATACTCCTAGCATAATATGTGTATAATCCTGACACACACCAGCCTTCAACTCAAATGCCTCTGTAGCTGTTGTGTTCACTGTTGTTGCATGTGGATCGTACTTAATCGCATAGTATAAGTACGTCATCACATCGCATGCTAGTTTTAATGGATTGTCCCTTTGGCCTCCAATAGCCGTTAAAATCTCCTGAATTTGCTCTTCACGTAGTGATGTCAGCTTCGATGTATTCAAATAAGGTAAATAATGACTTTTAAATAGCTGTGATTTAAAAATATTACGCATTTCTTCTGAAAAGTTAATTTGATAAACATATGGCGCTTTTTGCACACTCACTGTAGAAGTTGCAGTAATGACAAGCTCCTTATGCGGTTCTGCAATAAAAAAGCTGCCAACATTATTTAGCCAAATATCCATATATTCCTTTATCATTGACTGTGGTGAAATATTTAAATTATACGATAAAACACGCTGACATTCGCCCGCTCTAGGCTTTAAACGTATTGTATTCAGTGATTGTTCCACTTCGCTTTCGTAGAGAAAAATATTGCTGTGTGTGATATGGTACTTCATACGTTTTCTCCTTTTGTATACGTAGCGTGTTGCATGCTTTACACAGCCAGAATAGGTGGTGTTAAATAATAGGCTTGTGCTAGAATAGGACCGAAATTTGTACAATTTTGTCGAATAGCTTTTACCCTCTGCTTCTGCTCTGCTAACGTTAACGTCGCCATATCAACATTTGTCAAAGCAATCAATTCATCTAACGCACGATACATATTTTCTACATTTTGATTTGTTAATCCCTGTTCTATATCATACACTGTATCTCGAATTTTATATAGCCCATACGCCACAGAGCGAGAACATTTTACATCACTAATTAAAAAATTCGACACACTGTCTACTGTTAACACACGAGAACGATATGCATATTCCTCAGCAGTATTCGTAAGCTGTAAGCCTAATCGTATAGCACGATCTGGCTCTAATTCACCTTCTATTTCTAATAAATGATGCAAAATTAATGCTGTTTTCTCAGAACGTTCCAGCCATTTACCAATCTTTAAAAATTTATAGCCCATATCTCTAGTCATCAATGAATCAATAACGCCTGTTGCTGTCAAAGCCGTTTTCCGAATATGTGTTAAAAAATTTGTCGTATTGAGCAATGTAGATGTTTCTGGATATGCACCCTCTTGAATGTCTAAATACAAGTCATTCCATTCCTCCCACAGCTCATTCGGCAAACAATCCCTTGTGTTACGTGCATTCATGCGCACACTCGTAATGGTAGCTATTAGCGAATTTAAATTATCGCGATCATAGATTAAATAATGCATCATATCCTCTAAAGTATTTTGTGGATAACGTATTTGATAATCTTCAATATATCCACAAATTGTAGGCACAATAAGTGATTCCTTTTCATACACCGAATCCTTATGATTTGACTCTAGTGTATACTCTAATTGTGCATATAAAATATGAGCATTTGCTTGTGTACGTTCAGCATAACGTCCAATCCAATACAATGAATCCGCTACACGACTAAGCATGTTCACCAACTCCCTTCACAATCCACGTATCTTTACCGCCTCCACCTTGAGAGGAATTCACAACAAGCGAACCTTCTTTTAAAGCCACACGCGACAACCCTCCTGGCAGCACATATATGTCCTCACCACTCATCACAAAGACACGCAAATCCACATGACATGGATAAAACTGTCCATTTTGAAATGCAGGAGCACGTGATAATTTAATCGTTGGCTGTGCAATATATTGATGTGGTGACTCTACTATTTTTTCATAGAAGATTTGCCGCTCCTCCTCCGTAGAATGTGGTCCAATTAACATATCATAGCCACCAGATGCACCCACATTTTTCACCACAAGCTCCTCTAAATGTGCTAGCACCCATTCTCTTGTAGCATCATCTTCAAGTAAATATGTCTTCACATTATCAATAATAGGTTCCTCTTCCAAATAAAAGCGAATCATTTCTGGTACATATTGATACATCGCCTTATCATCTGCAACACCATTACCAATTGCATTTAAAATCGCCACATTGCCCTTATTATAAGCATCTAGTAAATGTGGTACACCAAGCATAGAGTCTTCTCTAAAATGAACAGGATCAAGAAAATCATCATCAATCCGTCGATAAATCACATCTACTCGTTTAAGACCGAGAATCGTTTTTAAATAAACAACATTCTCCTTCACTACTAAGTCGCGTCCTTCTACAAGCGGAATATTCAAATGCTTTGCTAAAAATACATGGTCATAGTAGGCAGAATTATAAATACCTGCCGTTAATAAAACCGCATGCACCTCTTCATCCACGGGCATATTTATCGGACGATGTGAAAGCACTGCCTCCTGTAGGTGCTGCAATTGCCCCTCCAATCGCGCAATAGCATAATCATCAAAAAATTCAGGGTAAATTTTACGCATCACATAGCGGTTCTGATAGACATAACTCATACCTGAGGGATTGCGTAAATTGTCTTCAAGCACACAATACTTGCCATTTTCATCTCGAATTAAATCAATACCAGCAAGAAAGATATGGTTTTGTAGCGGGATATTTGTACCAACAACCTGCTTATAGTAGTATGGATTATTCTCAATAAGCGTTTTCGGAACAATGCCTGCCTGGACAATTTCTTGCTCATGGTAAACATCATGTAAAAAATAATTTAATGCCTTGACTCGCTGCTTCATACCACTCTCAATCATTTTCCATGTATCTTCTGGAATAATTATCGGAATAAAATCAAATGGCATGGTGCGTTCTGTTCCACCTTCTGCTCCATATACAGTAAATGTAATTCCTTGTCTTAAGAAGCTGGATTGTGCTGCATGATGCTTATCATATAGCTGTTGCTCGGAAAATGCTTGCAGTTTTTGATAGAACGTTTGATAATGCTTTTGAGGTTTGCTCCCATCTAGCATTTCATCATAAAATACACCAGATTCATATAATTTCCACATAATAAAATCCCTCCAATATATATCTATATTAGTTAAAATACGACATCTTCTAACAAAATTCCTTTATTTTCTGAATTTTCGCAATTCAACGAATTGCCCTATAGGATTTATATTCTTAAATGAATACTCTATCAAAAATAAAAAGAAGCAACCTACGACACCGCATCTTAAAAATTAGTTATTTTATGCTAATTTTTAAGTGCCGTATAGGATTGCTTCTTTTCTTCTTACTTACTTTTTAATTTTTACATAACGACTATAAACATAACCTGTTTTATTTTTATACGAGATTTTATACCAGCCCTGCTCTTTACCTAAAATTGTTATTTCTGTATTTTTGGCAAGTGTACCATATACTTTTCCAGCATTCGATGGCTTTGAACGAACATTTAAGTGATACGCAGTCACAATGCCTTTCGGTAATTCTGGTTGTGTTACAACAGGCTTTGATTTATCTGGTGCTGGCTTCTCTTCCTTATCCTTAGGAGTATTTAACACCTTGACAAGCTTCTGATAAAACTCTCCTGTTGTTTTCACTTTAGCAAATTGACTTGCACCTACTTCCGCCTTTGCTGCTAATGCTTCAACTTCTTCTTTCGTTATAGCATCTTTGACATTAATCGAAGCGATATTTGTATACTTACCATCCTCTGATGTAGGAATGTCTAAAATACCTTTATTCACTAGCTCCACAACAGCGGCACGAGCAGGCGATTTTGTATCGACGCCAATAATTTTCCAGTTATTTTGGGTAACAGGCTCATACACGCCATTCATTTCCTCTTGCAAATAGCGAATTGCTAAATTACGGATTGTGCCTCCTGTTTCCCCGTAAGCACTTTCTTCTTTCGAAGACCAAATCATATTAAATGTACGCCCTTCAAGTGCTTGACCCTTTGATACAAGGAAATCCATACGATAGGCGTTCATGCCTAGCTTTAATTGGTCATCCATGTGAATTGGTGTGCCATCTAATTTACGAAGATTTTTAATGCGATTACCATATTGCTCTGTTAAATCGATATCATATTTAACATTACCGAAATAATCATTTGTGCTATATTTAGAGGCGCGTCGTGTTGGATTAAAGCTTACTGTTACATCCCCATCACGAGTGCTATTGAAATAATCAACAGCCCACTCCATATAATCCTTTAAATCTTGACCTGTTACTTCATAAACAGATACTTCGCCACCAGCAAATTGATAATTATAGGCAATATCCTTTTTCTTAATCGGACCTATATCTAATGCTGCTTTATCATTATCAATCTGATGTGCAACTACATCTGCATTACTATAATGAAGCATTACCTCATGGAAGAAGTCTGATAAAGGTGTTTCTTGAATGTGTACAGAGGGAATACCTTTAATTTCATTTTCTGGCACAAGGTCTGTTCCTTTTAGCTGTGCCACCTCAATATTTGCATCTGCACGTGCAAATTCATGATATGGCTTTAATAGCTCCTCTAGCTCCTTATCAGATTCAACAAAAGTTCCATCCTCATTTTTAACTGGAATTGTAGACGCATCTTTTTCCTTTAATGTTATTTGCTCCCCTTGATGAGCAAATGTTAAATCAATACGTGAAATATGTGAGCCATATTTATTAGGCTCTGTAATAAGAACCCCATTCACGTCTTCCTTATTAATAAGCACATGATTATGACCTGCAAAAATAGCTGCTAGCTCTGGAATTTCATTTGCCATTTCCTTAACACCCGTTCCTGGAACACCATTTTCATTTTCCAAGCCCATATGCATAAGACCAATCATTACATCTACTTGACCCTCTAATTCTTTTACTGCTTTTTTCGTTTCTTCTATTGGATTTTTAACAACCAATCCGTCTAAATGATTTGTACCCTTTTCATACTCTGTAATAAGCGGTGTTACCATCCCAATAACGCCAATTTTAACACCCTCACGTTCAATAATTGTGTATGCAGGTAAATACCGCTCTCCATTTTCTTTATATACATTACCAGCAAGTCTTGCCCCATTAAATTGACTTGAAACCTTATCCAATACATCCAAGCCGAAATTAAACTCATGATTGCCATATGTCCAAGCCTCATAGCCCATTTCATTTACGGCAGCTAGCATTGGCGATTTTGGTTGATCATTGAACAATTCAGCCGAATTATCCTGTATTAAATCACCATTCTCCAATAAAATTGTATTTGGATTATCTTGACGAATAGCTTTAATAATTGTATATAGCTGCGTTAAGCTTCCTGTTAAATTCGGTCCATCCGTCGCATAATCCCATGGCATAGAGCGCCCATGAATATCTGATGTAGCAAGAAGTGTAACATGAATATCCTGCTCCTCCTCTTGTGCATTTACAGCTGTTTGGCTAAAGAAAGCACCTGCTGCAAGAACCAAGACCACTATACTAAGTATGGATATACTTTTTTTCAATCTGTTCATTTCCTAAACGGCTCCCTCTTATTCTGAATTTTAAGATTTGCTTCACTAGTGTAGCATTTAAAATAGCGCATCTCCAGACAATATATAGCATAAAAGTAATAGAGTTGTGGATTTTTTACTAAAGTTTTCATGATTCTTCTTTTACTAGATAGCAACATAGAAGGGGGATATCGAATAAGAGCCTAACTCTCCTTCAATATCCCCCTATTGTTTTTATTAAAGACTATTATTTTCCGCTTTCTGCCGCTGCTCCCTTAAACAAATAATACCAATCAAGCCGATTGCAGAAAAGATGGTTGGTATAATGAAACCATAGAAATATCCATCCTCTAAACGTCCAGTTATATCCAACACATAACCAAAAATCATTGGTAGCAATGCAGCACTTAAAAAGCCACCTGTATTCGCAAAGCCCGAAACAAGACCAGACTCTGCTAGAGGAAAAGACTGACGAACAGCCGCAAAGGTTAAAGCACTTGCCCCATAGCCAAAGCCAATGAGAAAGAAAAGTACAACAAGCAAGAAAAATGATGGCTGCCCTTTACATAATAGAAACGTCAACCAGCTTAATAAAACAGTAATATGAACAACAATATATGGCTTTTTAATCGTTGCTAGCCAGCTGGCAATCCCACTTGTTAAAGGAGCGCCAAGCAGTGCCCCGATAAGACCAATCATAATTAACTGACTTGCATCTGACCGTGTCATCCCATACATATCCAGCCCATACGGCACTGCCCATGAACTAATAAAGCCAACATATCCCCCAACAACCCCGAAATGGCAAAAAAATAAAGCCCATGCCTGCTGATTTGAACAGATTCTTCGTAATAAAACAGCCGTTTTCTCACGTTGTGCCTCCTCTGTTACCGCTACCGGCTCCTCTGGAAAAATACGTTTTGGATGTTTCACAAGCACAGCATACAGCAGCACACCACATAAACATAATAGAATTCCTGCTGCAAAAAATGTTATTCGCCAGCCAAATAAAAGGATCATTGTAGCAAAAGGCACTGTTGCTAATAAAAAGCCTAAGCTGCCTGTCATACCTGCAAAGCCAATTAACCGAACAAACTCCTTTTTCTGAAACCATTGTGCCAAAATAAGCACCATATTCACCCATATCGTCGCATCGCCTATCCCAATCAGCAGCCTCGAAAAAAATAGCACAAATTCATGTGTACCAAGACTGTAAAAAATCGTTCCTAAGCCTGTAAGAGCAGCACCAACGATAAGAAAAAAATTCGGACCAAAGCGATCCGCTAAAATCCCCATTGGAATTTGCAAGCTCGTATACACCAAAAATTGTACACTCGTCAATAACCCAATTGTCGATGCCGCCACACCGAAATCCTTCATCAATTGATCTGTAATTAATCCCGGAGCAGTTCGTTGACTCGCCATCATCAAATACGTAAACAACACAGAAACAAACACAAGCCACCTGTACTTATGATGCTGTTTGCCCAATCATCACTACTCCTATTAGCTTTTACTTTATGTATATGAACTTTAAACCTATTACTTTACTCAAGCATTCAAAACACACTAAGCCATACTTATTCTATGGCTCAGTGCGTTAATGATTTATTATACTGTTGGCTGAGGCTGTTCTACACTTACATGCACTGCTGGCTGACGGTCCTTCCAAGGCATTGCTTCCTCTAGCTGTCTTCCTAGCTGCAATAGCGTTAATTCATCTGCAAATTTAGCTGTCATTTGTAGACCAATTGGTAACCCTGATTTACTTTCTGCTAAAGGTAGCGATAATGAGGGCTGACCTGTAGCATTAAATAAATTCGTAAACGGCGCATACGTAAAAATTTGCTCTGTCCATTCAACAGCTGAAATACTAGGGTTATTCGCATTTAATTCACCAATTTTAGCAGGAAGTGTGCCGATTGTTGGGCTTACTAAAATATCATAGTCCTCAAAGAAGCCCGCTACCTGACGTGAAACGACGGCATTTGTATGAATAGCCTCTAATAAATCAGCCGCTTTTAAGGTACTGCCATATTCATAGCATTTCCAAATCGCCGCTTCAATATTTTCTGGTGAAGCTGCTTTACCAGTTCCCGCTGCTGCCCCCTGAATCATTTGATAAATATTCGCTGTCCAAATATCGACTGTTGCCTTTGTAAAGGATGCTTGCTCATATTTCGGATGCGCTTCCACTACCTCATGTCCTAGGTCCTTTAAAGTCTGAACAGTTTTATGCACAGCTTCAATACATTCTGGATCAACAAATGCGCCAGAATTTGCTTCAGTTGTCCATGCTATTTTTAAAGGGCGCACCTTTTCTTGAATTAACTGTCCATACGGCGCATGTGTTACCTCTAATTTAGAATAGCTCCCTAAGTCAGGGCCTGCTACTTGATCTAATAAAACCGCTGTATCACGAATGGTACGAGTCACAGCGAATTCAATGGCAATACCATTTAAAGGCTCACTATTAAATGGACCAGCTGGAATTCTCCCTCGCGTAGGCTTTAAGCCAACTAACCCACTGCAGGATGCAGGAATACGAATAGAGCCACCACCATCATTTGCATGAGCAATTGGTACAATACCACTTGCAACAGCTGCTGCCGAGCCACCACTCGAACCACCTGGACTATGCTGTAAATTCCACGGATTACGCGTAGCACCATAAATAACTGCTTCAGTAGCGGCATTATAGCCAAACTCAGGTGTTGTCGTAGTACCTGCTAAAATCAAACCTGCTTTTCTAAAACGAGCCATTAGCTCACTATCAACAGGTAGCACTGTATTTTCAGCTAGACGACTCCCCATACTATGCGGAACCCCCTCTGCATGTAACACAAGCTCTTTAATTAAAAATGGAACACCCGCAAATGGAGCATGCTCATCAACCTGCTCAATTGCTTTATCAGCCTGCTCCTCTAGCACACTGACCACTGCATTAATAGATGGATTTACTTTTTTTATGCCTTCTAATGCTAATGCTTTTAACTCTTGCGGTGTTACTTCCTTTGATTTCACTAGCTCTGCTAATCCAATCCCATCATAGGACGCATATTCTTGTAAATTCATATCATCACCTCATATAAGTTTATAACTCCAATGTACTGAATATTCTAAAATTTTTATATTACCCGAAAGGATAATTCTCCTTTAAGCAGAATATAAGTGCTTAATAGAGAAATGAGGTGCTTGTATGTTTTGTGGAAATGACATAGATAAAATGTTTAAAGCTAGCTACCATCTTTCAAACATAAATGTAAAGCAAAGTAATGAAGGCTTTAAAAGTGAGCTTTTGCAGACATTAAGTGAACATCTCGACTATCACCATATGCTATTTTGGGAAATGTCAAACAACGAATTAAACGCACCTGTACATTTTAATATAGAGCTTAATATACTAAATGATTATTTACACACATATAAACATTTTGACCCATTACATCCTCAAAATATAAATACACAGCCTTCCATTCAGCTAATGAATAAAAATGATGCAATGTGCTTACAAAAGCAAACGCACTATAAGGAAGTGTTTTTAAGAGAAAATTGTTATAAGGATGAAATGGCAATGTACTTGAAGGTAGACAATAAGCTCGTAGCAGTTATCGGCTTTTTAAGAAAAATTGGCGAGCAGTCATTTAATGCCAAGGATGTTATGAGGCTAGTATATTTGAAAAAAAGTATCGAAAATATGTACGCCTTACATCAATATTCACAGCCTTCTATACTGTTGGAAATGACAGCACGAGAAAGAGAGGTTTTACATTTTGTTTGCAAGGGTCTGAAAAATGCTGAAATCGCCCAGCAGCTATTCGTCAGTGAAAACACAATCAAAAAACACCTACAAAACTTGTATAGAAAGTTCCAAGTAACCAATCGTACCCAGCTACTGGCGAGGTGTTGGAAGTATATGTGATCTGCTAGGTATTCAAATTCACTGAGTGGGTTTCCTCAAATAAAATAGCTATATTCGTTTTAAAGGTGTCTAGTCAGGTAGACACTGTTCATTCTGAATTACTTCTTTAATCAACTTTGCCGATAGCGGCTGGCTAGTATTTATTGTTTCTATAGCCTTCAATGCAGTTCGTTTATCAATTTAAAAGTTTTTTGACGTTAAATTTTTCCCTGCACGTTTATATGCTTCCGACTACAAACAAAGTTTTTCCGTCTAACTCTCCTTACTATTTTTTCGTTGAATAAAGAAATTCTGGCTTACCTAATTTGTACATTGTAAATTCCTAATAGTTTTTAAATAAACAAATTAAACCCTGAACTATTGTGAAACGCTAAATTAAAGTTTCTCAGGATAGTTCAGGGTTTTCTTTAACAGGAGTCTTTTTTGCTCTCTTTTTCAGCTGTATGGAAACGGCGGGGCTTTTGGGAACACCACCGTAGATTGCTGTAATAGCAGTATTACTAGGGGTTTTTAGCCTCTCAATAAATTGATTAACTACGGTTTTAACTACGATAAACTTTTTCTTTCATGTTTTACGGATTACCTCTACTTTTTCTTGTACCTTACTTAAAATTTGCTTCCCTATACTATCCAACATACTAATCTTTATTTCAGTATTCCATGCATCTTCCTCTATACTTTCTCCATATTTAGATATTATCATTGGAATAATCTCTAAACTTACAAGTAAAATTAATTTCGTTTTAAGCCGATATTCTTCCTCAAATAAGAAACTTCCTGTATATTTTTCAAAATTAAAATCAATCGTTCCATTTAATCTTAATAAAATCTCCACAACATGATCCTGATCAGTTTTGTCATTATTATAAGCTAATAACGGCTTAACATATTCAACCTCATCACTTTCTAATAAAAAAGCTAAGGTGCTTATAGCTTTCATTATTCTGTCGCCAGATCCTATTATTTCAGCAAGTTTCTGTCCCTCATCATCTGTAGTTCCTTTAAACCCTACAATTTTTTTCAATTCTATTGTAGGTTCCTCATTTAATACTGCCATGTCACCTTCTAAAAGTATGTAGATTAACCAATCAAAGAAATCTCTCGATATATTATATGGACTAACTTTTACTGTATTATTATTAGTGTGATTATTCAGTTTTCTCAAAACGGTTCTAGCTAAATTTCCCGATTTATTAATGATAAATTGCGTATCCTTTCCGTCTGAGTAAACAATAACTAAGCTTGAGATAGTTTGAATTCTACTAGCATATAAAGGATTATTTTCTTCCCCTGGTCTAACCCTCGAATATTCAAATATAAAACTGTTATAGTATATCTTTGAGTCATTCAATAATATTTCTTGATTTTCCGTAAAAACGGATTTTACTGTATAAGGTAAACTTTCTTTATTATATGGATCTATATTCGGTTCAAACCATTCACCATGGTTAAAGATATTAGAAACTATCTCTGTAAAATTCATTTCTGTATTGTTGGTCCACCTTGAAAAGGCCATCATTTACTCCTCCTTTACATTGAACTTAAAGTCCTTCACCATAACTTTATGGATAATGAATTTTTCATCTATTATTGCTGGAGTAATCGTTACTCCATAACCTGCATCACTATTTGCTACATCTATAGGTATACTAATCTCAAAATCAACGTTTTTTTGATTAGGAACTAATTTATCTAAAAAAATAAAATAGCAATTGTTTGTATCATCTGGACCTATATAATCACTCTTTTTAATCTGAAAGTCCAATTGATCAGTATATGATACTTTAATTTTTTGCGGCATTTTATTCTTCGGACCCTTTAGCGATACATATAAAAATACTTTAACTTCATCTTTAGGTGCGATTTTCACAGAATCTAGTTTATGATTTTTGTCGTAGTAAATATAGGATTCTAAATAAAATCTCTTTTGACTTACCCACTCATACGCAGCTGATACAAATACTAATAAAAGCATCAGTAAGGCCACATAAATCCCTAAATCAAAATACCAAGAAACCTTTGTATTATTTATACCTATTCACTAGCGTCGCATTAAAATAATCCAACGCGTTTAATTAAACTGAAATTTCTGTCATCTATTCCAAGCATAAAAAAATCCTTTATACTGGTTGGT
>NZ_JBIWBA010000015.1:0-99865 GCF_044760715.1 Lysinibacillus sp. NPDC098008 | reverse complement strand
ATATGAACGCAGGACAAAATCTGAAAAACGAAGCGATAAGGCTTCTAACCGTAGGGACTACGGGGATAGCCTAATCCATAACTGGCGGTGACGCTAGTGTTCTTAGGAATCCCCTACTTCAATAACTAAGTGGGGGTAGTTCAAGGAGGTCATTATATGAAACGATATAAACTAGATTATCAATCACCAATTGGTGTGATTGAAATTGAAGGTACAGCTACAGCGATTTATGGCATTAATTTTTCAGAGCGAGAGCAGCTTGTACATATGCCACAGCAAGACACACCGCAAGTTATGCTAGACTGCTACAAGCAACTGGATGAATACTTTATAGGGGAGCGCTTTGACTTTACATTTCCTTATCAATTTGAGGGAACAGCCTTTCAGCAAGCAGTATGGCATGCCTTACCAAATGTTACCTATGGTAAAACGGCTTCCTATAAAGATATTGCTCTTGCTATTCACAATGAAAAGGCGGTAAGAGCTGTTGGTAGTGCGAATGGCAAAAATAATATTAGCATCGTTGTTCCTTGCCACCGCATTATCGGCTCAAATGGGACATTAACAGGCTATGGCGGCGGTATGTGGCGTAAAGAATGGTTGCTCCAGCATGAACAAGCCCACTATGAGAAGATCAAACAGCCAGAGAATTAACGTCTAATGATGAAAATAGGGTGCAACTCTAGGGGAACCAAAATTAATAAATTTCTAGGCATTCGCAATAAAATAAACAGCCCTCAACGGTGAGTCGAGGGCTGTTTATTTTATTGATGTGTTAAGACATCCTCAATTAAAAAGGCAATATATAAATTGGTTTTTGTAAATGGATTACTTAAATCCATATCTAAAAGCATTTCAATTTTTTTGATTTTATAAAGCACTGTATTACGATGAATAAACTGACGCTCACTAATTCTGCTTGTGCTGCCATTTTCCTCAAGGAATATCCGCAAAAAGGACACATAATCGGTATTGTGCAATTCATCATAACGATAAAGCTGCCCTAAAATATCCTGACTAAAGGCCTTCATTAGCGTTTGATTTTGTATCGCCATAATAATTTTATAGACACCTATTTCCTTGTATTTATATAAATACCGATTGTTGTGAAGCTGTGCTAAATGGATAACCGCTAATGACTCCTCATAGCTTGTGCGAATATGCTCAAGCTCTTTATAGAAATTACCTTTACCAATCATTAGATCGACAGCACCATTTTTTAACATAATTTTGTGATAAATATCTTCAACAATTTTTGAGAATGGAATATTTGGTGTATTGATTTGTGCTTTATCAATTAAAAAAATAAGGTGATTTTTATGCTTTAATTTTAGGAAGTGCTTATAGCGATTTTGAAAAGCGAATTGAATCATCACTTCATAGCGGTCAATGGCTGCTTGTGTATCAATGGTTGTACACGTAATAATCGCCAATTCTCTGCCTTGCGGAAATCCTAGCTGTGCTAATTGCTCTTTGATCGAATGAGCGTTATGCTTGTCCTGAAAAAGTAGATGGAATAGCACCTTCTCCTCAACGGACAGCTCTTGATGGTGGCTAGCAATAAATTGAAAGGTTGTTTTTAATAGGTCGGCAATACGATAATGCCATGGCATTTGAAAAATAGGGAAATCATGCTTATTGGCAAAAGCGATAACAGCCTGTGGAATATCAGGAATATATGGACCTATGTTAATGATAAAGCCAGCTACCTTTTTGGCGTAGGCTTGCTGTACAAGCTGTTCTAGAGCATTTTCATATGCATCTATATGAATGCCCGTTGTGACAACTAATTCATTAGGTCTGCAAAACATCATTAAATCAAGGCTTTCTACAACATTAATACCTGTCACGCGTCGATACGTACCACTATGTCCAGCGACTAATGTTAGCATCGGGAATTGAATGCCCTCTACCATTTTACGAATCGTCCCCATATTTTCCCCCCTTATTATGAACATAACGTACCATATAGAATGTGCAGTTGCACATATTTTTTTAGTTTTCTCTCCATATCTCGTAGCTTTTATCTATTTTAGAATGTTTAATAACTACTGTGAAAGAGAGGACTTGCATATGTATAAATGTAATAGTAGACGATTGCAAGAGTTAATCGAACAATTTAGTCGGTTTGGAGCCACTGATAATGGAGGCGTTACACGTTTATCTCTTTCGAATGAGGATATATTAGCGAGAAACTATTTTTGTGAGTGTTGTGAGGCATTGGGGATGAATATTCAAATAGATGATATGGGGAATATTTATGCCACATTGCCCGGCAAAAAGAATGTACCCCCAATTGTGATGGGTTCCCATTTAGACTCGGTTGAAAAGGGTGGAAGATTCGATGGCGTATTAGGTGTATTAACAGCAATCGAAGCGATTCGAACAATTAAAGAAAATGGTATTGATATAGAGATACCTCTTACAATCGTCAATTTTACAAATGAGGAAGGGGCACGCTTTGACCCAGCCATGATGAGTTCAGGGGTGATTACCTCGAAGTTTGCTAAAGAGAAAATGCTGCAATCTACAGATAAAAATGGCATTAGCTTTCAAGAGGCATTACAGGCAAGTGGCTATCAAGGGAAAAAGGAGCATCGTTTAACAGAAGCACTTGCCTATCTTGAACTGCATATTGAGCAAGGTCCTATATTGGAGGCACAGCAATGTGAAATTGGTGTTGTGGAGGGTGTGCTTGGCATGGTTTGCTATGAGCTAACGATTACGGGGCAATCGAATCATGCGGGAACAACACCGATGTCAATGCGCAAGGATCCTATGATTGTAGCGTCAACGATCATAACGGAGTTACATGAGCAGCTAGGGAACATTGATGAACAGCTTGTCTATACATTTGGTCGTATGCATGTTACACCAAATATTCATACAGTTATTCCAAATAAGGTAACGTTTACGATTGATTCACGTCATCAAAAGCCAGAGGTGATGCAGCAGGTTGAGGATATTTTGCTAGCACTGCCAGAAATGGCGGCGGGCTGTTCTATTCAGCCAGTCAAGCTATGGGGCAGAGAAACGGTGTACTTTGATACCACGATTTGTCATGAAGTAGAGCAAGCCTGTCAGCGCTTTGGGTATACTGCGCATCGTATGTTTAGTGGTGCAGGACATGATGCACAGTATATGGCAAGCATTGTTCCTTCAGCGATGATTTTTGTGCCTAGTATACAAGGTAAAAGTCATTGTGAGGAAGAAGCAACAACCTTTGAGGATTGTGTAAAGGGCGCGGATATTTTATTAGAAACGGTATTAACGCTACAGACGAAATTTAGTATGGGCGAAACATATACATTGCATTAAGCATTCTCTAATTTTGTAACGAAGGGTGAGGGCATAATGAAAAAAATCATTAAAGGTGGACGAGTAGCAACGGCTGCGGATGTTTTTGAGGCAGATATTTTAATTGAGAACGGAAAAATCGCGCAAATTGGGCAAAGCTTAGAGGCTGCTGGTGCGGAAGTAATTGATGCCACTGGTAAGCTTGTACTACCAGGGGGAATTGATCCGCATACACATTTAGATATGCCATTTAATAATACGGTAACAGATGATGACTGGAAATCTGGCACGATTGCAGCAGCATTTGGTGGCACAACGACGATTTTGGATTTTTGTTTAACAGCAGGAGAGGAAAAGCTAGCAACAGCCGTAGCCAAATGGCATAACAAGGCAAAAGGGAAATCTGCTATTGACTATGGGTTCCATTTAATGATTGGTGATTTAACACCAGAAACCACAGCCGAATTACCTAAAATTTTAGAGCAGGAGGGGATTACCTCCATCAAAGTCTTTATGGCATATGCAAAGGAATTTCAAGCGACAGATCGTACATTATTTAAAGCCTTTAAAATTGCCAAGAACCTTGGGGCAGTAGTGATGGTGCATTGTGAGAATGGCTCTGTGATTGATGAGCTTGTGGAAGAAGCGAGAAGCGCTGGTCAGAAGGAGCCAATTTATCATGCATTGACACGTCCAGCAGAGCTTGAGGGTGAGGCAACAAAGCGTGCTATTGAATTAGCGCATATCGCAGGTGCGAAGCTTTATGTCGTGCATGTTACATGCAAGGAAGCAGTGGATGAAATTATTGCTGCGCGTGAAAAGGGCTATGATGTTTATGGTGAAACATGTCCACCATATTTAACGCTTGATCAATCTGCTTTAGCACAGCCGGGCTTTGAGGGTGCAAAATATGTTTGGTCACCACCGCTGCGTCCGAAATACCATCAGGAGCATTTATGGCATGCATTAAAGGCAAAGCAGCTACAGACAATTGGCTCTGACCAATGCTCCTTTAGCTTTAAGGGTAAAAAGCAGCTAGGCTTAAATGACTTCTCGAAAATACCAAATGGCGGACCATTCATTGAAGACCGCTTCAGTATTTTATATTCCGAAGGTGTAGCAAAAGGTAGAATTTCCATCCATGAATTTGTTGATATGATTGCTACGAGTGCCGCAAAAATATTTGGCTTATTCCCGCAAAAGGGAACAATTGCTATTGGCTCTGATGCGGATATTGTTATTTTTGATCCTGAGGCAAAGCGCCAAATTTCTGCTAAAACACATCATATGAATGTTGATTATAACCCATATGAAGGCTGGGAGGTGACGGGTGAACCTGTTAGTGTACTTGTTCGAGGAGAATATGTTATTAAAAACAAGGAATTTGTAGGCGTACTTGGTAGCGGGCAATATATTAAACGTCCATTACAGGCAGTCACGAAGGAAGCATTGGAGATTTAATGGAGCGGGCCGATTGTTTTGGATGGAGAGCAAAGCAATCGGTTTTGTCGTAGATGCACGGAAAAAATGAACACATGAGGGGGATGTGGAAATGGCTCCGATTCAAGAAAATACGATGACCATGCAGTTGAAGCGTAATTTTGTGGAAATTACCAAGAAAATGACAAAGAGTGAAGCGATTGAGGAAGCCAATCGTTGTCTATATTGCTATGATGCACCTTGTATTCAAGCTTGTCCAACAAGTATTCAAATTCCAAATTTCATAAAAAAAATTGCATCTGGTAATATGAAGGGCTCTGCCACGACTATATTAGAAGCAAACCCTATTGGTGCAAGCTGTGCAAGGGTTTGTCCAACAGAGGAACTATGTGAAGGGGCGTGTGTCTTACATGCTGCAACAAAGCCGATTCGAATTGGCGAGTTACAGCGCTATGCAACAGATTGGGCAATGGAAACAAATGCACAGCTATTTAAGGCTGGGCAAAGCAATGGACAGAAGGTAGCTATTATTGGTGCGGGCCCTGCTGGTTTATCAGCAGCGCGTGAGCTAAGTCGATTAGGCTATCAAGTAACGATTTATGAGGCCGAGGCAAAGGCTGGAGGCTTAGGCAGCTATGGTATTGTCGCATTCCGATTACCAAATGAAGTGGTCGATTGGGAAGTGGCACAAATTGAACAGCTTGGTGTGACGATTCAAACCAATACAACAGTTGGTGTGGATATTACCGCAGATGATATTTTAGCGCAGTACGATAGCGTTATTTTAGCAGTTGGGATGGGGGCAGTACCTAACTTAGGTATTGAAGGTGAGGATTTACAGGGTGTACATGATGCGATTGCATTTGTGCGAGCAACAAAGATAGGAACGCTTACAAATGATCTTGCTGGCAAGCGTGTAGCGGTGATTGGTGCTGGTAATACAGCAATTGATGGTGCAACATGTGCAGTACGTCTAGGGGCAGATAATGTCCAAATTTTATATCGAAGAACACAAAAAGAAATGACAGCGTATAAATTTGAATATGAATTTGCTAAGCAGGATGGGGTAGAATTTAAGTGGCTAACAGCACCAAAGAAAATACTTGGCAATAAAGACGGGCAAGTGACAGGGATTGAATGTGTCAAAATGCAGCTTGGTGAGGCTGACCCTGATGGACGTCAAAGACCAGAGGAAATAAAGGGTTCTAATTTTGTGATTGAAGTGGATGCCGTTATTAAAGCGATTGGGCAAACGCGCTTTGTTTCGCTAATTGAAGCATTTGGTTTGGCACATACCAATGGGGTTGTTGATATTGATGAAACAACAATGCAAACATCTAATGACAAAGTGTTTGCCTGTGGAGATGTTGTCTTTGGCAATGGACAGGGTGAAGCGATGGTGGTGACCGCTGTACAGCAAGGAAAAGATGCAGCATACAAGATTCATGAACGTTTAAGAAAACCAAGTGAGATTGCATAAAAGGGGGAGCTTACATGGCAGACTTACACATTAATTTAGCGGGCATCCAATCGCCGAATCCATTTTGGCTAGCATCCGCACCACCAACCAATTCAGGTTATCAGGTGCAACGGGCATTTGAAGCAGGCTGGGGTGGTGCTGTATGGAAAACATTAGGGGAGCCGATTTTAAATGTTTCCTCACGCTTTGCTGCTGTTAGCTATAATGGTCAGCGTGTTGCAGGCTTCAACAATATTGAACTTATTACAGACCGTCCGTTAGAAGTAAATTTACAAGAAATTTATGACACGAAAAAGAAATTTCCGAATCACGCGATTATTGCCTCGCTAATGGTGGAGCCAAAGCAGGAAAAGTGGCATGAAATTGTAAAGCGTGTAGAAGATGTGGGGGTGGATGGTCTTGAGCTTAACTTTGGTTGTCCACATGGGATGGCAGAACGAGGAATGGGTTCTGCCTCTGGTCAAGTCCCTGAATTGGTGGAAAAACAAACGTACTGGGTAAAGGAAGTGGCACGTACACCTGTTATTGTCAAGCTAACGCCAAACATTACGGATATTACAGTAACGGCGGAAGCGGCAACAAGAGGCGGAGCAGATGCAGTTAGTATGATTAATACCATTAATAGTTTAGCAGGTGTCGATTTAGAATCATGGAATACAGTGCCACATGTGGCAGGTAAAGGAGCACATGGCGGCTATTGCGGCCCTGCTGTTAAACCAATTGCGCTCAATATGGTGGCAGAATGTGCGCGTAATCCATTGGTCAATGTACCGATTTCAGGTATTGGAGGCATCTCAAGCTGGCAGGATGCAGCAGAGTTTATTTTAATGGGCGCAACAGGCGTGCAGGTATGTACAGCGGCAATGCATCATGGCTTCAGCATTGTCGAGGATATGATTGACGGGTTAAATAATTATTTAGATGATAAAGGCTTAGCATCGGTTATGGACTTGGTTGGTCGCTCTGTGCCAAGGTATTCGAACTGGGGCGATTTAGACTTAAATTATAAAATTGTTGCAGAAATTAATAATGATATTTGTATTAATTGTAATAAATGTCATATTGCCTGTGAGGATACATCACATCAATGTATTGATTTATATACAGAGAATGGGCGTCCAATGCTAAAGGTGCGTGAGGAGGATTGTGTCGGCTGTAATTTATGCTCCATTGTCTGTCCAGTGGATGGTGCGATTACAATGGTTGAACGTCCATCAACGATTCCAGCGATGACGTGGAATGAACGCCAAGCACTGCTAAGCAGTCTAGCAAAATAAAGACGCTTAACTAAAATCGAAATTCCACCTTCCCTCAGCGATTGCGATGGGGGAAGGCATAGCTTCATTGTAAGTTGTCACGGAAATCCACATAAAAGGAGAGAAACTTTATGGAACGTGAAGGGAATTATTTAAAATCCCCAGATTTGCTTCCAGTGACACATCAACAAAGAAATATTGGAACATTTGGTTTTGCGGTAATTTGGGTAGGTATGGCAATTGTGTTAGCTGCCTTTGCCATTGGCGGCTCAGCCATTATCAATCTATCCTTGCCAATGGTGATTTTAGCGACGCTAGTAGGGTCTTGCTTAATCGGTATTTTTATGACATTAATTGGCGATATAGGCATTGAGCATGGTTTATCCTTCCCTGTCTATATGCGTGCCCCATTTGGTATATTTGGTACGCATATCCCTTCACTTGTGCGTGGGGTTACGGCTGCCTGTTGGTTTGGACTCAACACTTATTTTGGGGCATTAGCCATTAACGGTATTTTAAATCTATTATTTAGCTTTGATAATTGGTTTATTTGTTTCCTTGTTTTTGCAACACTTCAGCTTTTTAATACATCACTAGGCATTAAATCGATTGAACGCTTTGCAGATTTAGCCGCACCGATTATTATTTTAATTTCTTGCTGGATGTACTATACACTTGCAGATACAGCAGCAGCGCAAGGTAAAAATGTTTGGACGTGGGTGGAAGCTCCAACAACAGGCTTAGCTGCTTTTACGGCATTTATGGTAGTAGTGATGGCAAATATGGGCTTTTGGGCAACATTAGCAGCAGATATGCCATCATTATCGCGCTTCTTTAAAGCACCGAAAAATGAGCGTAATTGGTTTAAGCGCAATAAAACACAGCTTGTGGGCTCATTAATTGTGATGCCCATTACCAATACATTTATTGTGACAATTGGGGCGATTTGCTATATGGCTGTAGCATCCGCTGACCCTATTAATGCTTTACAGCAAAGTGCAAGCGGCTTTATTTTAGGTATTTTATTGTTGATGATTGTATTAGCGCAATGGTCCACAAATACCTCTGCAAATGTTGTGCCAGCCGCCACGATTTTCTCCAATATTGGCGGGCCAAAAGTACCGTTCTGGGTAGGCGTAGTCATTGCTGGGCTAATCGGTATTTTAGCACAGCCATGGAGCTTATTTGATGTAATGGTCAATGTATTACTCATTATTGGTGGAATCTTAACCGCAATTGTTGGTATTTTATTTGCTGATTATTATTTAATTCGCAAACGTCGTGTATATGTGAAAGACCTTTATGAACTAGAGGGGCAATTTAAGTATTATAAGGGCTTTAATTTCGCTGGTTTAATTGCGTGGGTGATTGGTGGTGCTATCGCCAATATTTTCTCAACCTATTCTGCATTAGTAGGGTTTGTTGTTGGTGCATTTGTCTATTATCTTTTAGCAAAATATTGGTGGTTTAAAAAATACCCACAAGCTGAGCTAGTGGAGCCGAGTGATGCTAAATATTTAGGCATTACAGTTGGACGTAATTTAGATGAATTATTTGGCTCACAGGAACCAGAGGAGGCTGTACTGCCAGAGCAACCAGACCCTTTGTTAGAAATAAAATGATCAGGAAAATTTAAAAGAAGGTGAGAGGATGGCGCATGTCCGAATTCCAACAAAGTACCGAAGAAATCCAAAAAATAGATCAGTATTTGGATAAGGGCTATAAAATTAACTATGTCTATGAAAATTTAAGCGGAATGTTTGTGGAATTTACACGTCAAAAAGAGGCTATATTACTACAAATTTTAACAGCAGATGCACGCAAATATTTCGCTGCCAAATTACAGGAGCAGACATTATTACAATAATTGTAAACGCTATTCCATTTGTTGCCTAAATGGAATAGCGTTTTCGTCTTATGGTATATTAAGCACTTTGCTCGCTTTACCCTTTACGCATAATAAAGCTTAAATGCCTGCCTGCTTGCTTATCTTGACGATAGGAGAAGCCAGTGGGACTTAAAAATGTACATGTTGTATCAATATGGATTTGCGTAGCTGGAATGCCCGCAAGCTCACATTGCTTTTTGACGGTTTGTTGATTATCAATATGATATTTATTCGTATCAGCGTTGTAATACATAAAGTCCTCTGCATAGCCAAGCTGATGGAACTTTTCAAAGACATCCGCATCCACTTCAAACTTTTGCTGACTAAGTGCCATACCAATTTGCACATGGAAATCCTCTGGATGACAATGCTCTTCTGTCAGTAAATGTTGGAATAGCTTAGGCGTAATTTCCTTCACAGTTCCTTGCCAGCCCGAATGAATAACACCAACCAGCCCTGTAGCAGCATGATAAAACATAACAGGCACACAATCGGCTGTAAAGCTACATAATAAAATATGTGGCTCTAGTGTATAAAGCGCATCAGCATTTTTAATTGCGCTATCCATGTGGAGAGCACCACGCCCTTTATCAGCCGCTGTAACACGATGAAAGTTGGCACTATGTGTTTGTTCCGTACAGACAAAGTCCTGTAAATCACAATGTAGGGCAGTTGCTAGTTGTTGACGGTTTTCAATGATATTTTGAGTGTTATCACAAATATGCAATGCCATATTATTGTGCTCGTGCGCCATTATGTTCTTTAAGGTAGTACCTGCAATAAAGCGTTCATTATCTATATAAATTTTTGTTTTCATTTGCTCACCTCATTTTCCTATATAGGATGACTTACGAAATGCATAGGTTGCGTTTTGACGCACCTTCTTTCCCTTGCCTAGACATAATAAATCGCCTCCCTCACATATAGTATGGAGGAGTCATGTAGAGGGGGGAAATATAAACAGTGAATCAACTAAATATATTACTACTTTGCCAATTAGGTATGGGCCTTTTTTGGATTATTACATATCTATTGATTATTTATAAAGGATGGCAAGAGAAAAAATACGGTATGCCTATGGCTGCCATTTGTGCCAATATTTCATGGGAGTTTATCTTTGCTTTTCTCTATCCACAAAATGAACTACAGCGAGTTATTACGCTTATTTGGCTAGTATTAGACATCTTTATATTAATGCAATTTTTACGCTATGCGCCAAAAGAATACAAAAAAATTATTTCTAGCAAATTATTATATTTATCCTTTGTCATCACGTTGATTGCTAGCTTTTTCATTATTTTAGGTATTGTCCATGAGTTTCATGATTTTGAAGGGAAGTACGCAGCATTTTTCCAAAATCTTATGATGTCAGGATTATTTATTGCCTTATTGGTGCAAAGAGGGAATTTAGCTGGTCAATCGATGGGGATAGCTTTCTGTAAAATGATTGGTACGTTGTTCGCGTCAGTTGGCTTTTACCTTTACTTTAGAACACCATTGATTACCATTATCTCTATGGCAACCCTCTTTTATGATTGGCTCTATATTCTATTAATTTATCGATTACAGCATAAAAAATTGGCGAAATAGGCTTTTTTAAACATTCTTTTATTATGCAATTTATTAGTAATGTATCCCAATTACAAGAATGTTGCAACTTTATGACAAGGCTTATATTAAGGAATGGCGTTAGAACGGGCATCAGCATCTTATTCTTTACGTGTGTCATGCAATTGTAAAAATCCTTCCAAATATTTTGTGGTGATTATTGCTTTGTAACGCTTTACGATAATCATAGAGCAAACAGGAAGGATGGTAGATATGTTTAAAAAAATAAAAAAAGTAACACTCGCTTCAGTAGTAGCAGCTTCATTAGTCGTACCAGTAGCGGCAATGGCAGCCGAATCCTATACAGTGACACCGGGTGACACGCTGTGGAAAATTGCCTTAAAAACGGAAACGGGTGTACAGGAGCTAATTGATGCGAATCCACAGCTTGCCAATCCAAATCAAATCGAACCAGGGCAAAACATTCATATCCCTGTAAAGGAACAGGCAAGTGTTGAACAAGAGGTTGTTAAGCTTGTCAATGTGGAACGTGCCAAAGCAGGTCTTCCAGCATTACAAGAGGATTGGGAGCTATCAAGAGTAGCTAAATATAAATCTCAAGATATGCATGATAAAAAATATTTTGACCACACAAGCCCAACATATGGTACACCTTTTACCATGATGAAAAGCTTTGGCATTACGTATAAATCAGCTGGTGAAAATATTGCAAAAGGTCAACGTTCAGCACAAGAAGTCGTAACAGCTTGGATGAACAGTGATGGACATCGCGCCAATATCCTCAGCAAAAGCTACACGCATATCGGTGTAGGGTATGTACAGGATGGCAACTACTGGACACAAATGTTTATACAAAAATAATGATATGGAACTGTCCTGAACTTAGCGATGACTAAGGTCAGGACAGTTTTTTAGGATTGAAGTGTGAATGCTTGAGGTTAGGAAAGTAAAGCGTCAATAAGCTAGAGTATAAAGTGTAGTAAATCAAGCATTCTCTAATATCCCTAGGAGAATGTTTTTTTGTGCCAAAACAAATAAAAATACATCAAAAGCAACACACTATTAGCAATAGCCGAATAAGATGTTTCTGTAGTAAAACGATAAAGGTAGGTGTGAGCGGTTGACAAAGAAATGGATAGTTATCGCATGGATAATTTGTACAGCTGGATTGATAGGGTGTCAGGGAAAATCAGCAAACCCTAAAATACCTGAGAGTCAACAGCTAGAAGAGCCTGTAATCTATGAACCAGCACCACAAACCAATCCTGTTGTAGAAGTGGTTGATCCGACTACCAATACAATCATTGATACTATTTCACCACAAGCATTTGGCTATGATACAGATATGCAAGCCTATCAACAGCAAATTGCACAGCTAGCGCAAGATTTGGCAAGAGGAACAGCCACCACTGTGGGCTATGACCAGCATATGGTGCTTGATAAACTGGATGAGCAAGGGAAAATTATCAAGGGTAGACCGCATACAATTTTAAAAGAGCGTGAATTAGTGGAAAGCATACTAGCTGTTTCTGCAACAGGTGGGCAGGTAGAAATGCCACTTACGATTACTAAAAGTAGCTACTCTCTTGACGATATTCCTTATTTAGAGGATGTTGTTGTAGCAACTTATACGACTTATTTTAATCGTGCAGAGGTAGGCAGGAATAAAAATATTGAGCTTTCTGCCAAGGCCATTCATAACATAATTGTTGGCAGTGGCGATTATTTTTCCTTTAACCATATTGTAGGACCAAGAGATGAGGCAAATGGCTACCAGCCTGCACCAGAAATTATAAATAAGCAAATTGTGATGGGCATTGGTGGAGGGATTTGCCAAACATCCTCCACCTTATTTAATGCTGTAGATCAAATTCCAGTGAAATTGATTGAGCGTCATCACCATTCATTAAATATTGGCTATGTGCCAAGAGGAAGGGATGCCACTGTTGCCTATGGTAGCTTAGATTTTCGCTTTCAAAATATTAGCGATGCACCATTTTTAATCAAATCCATCTATGGAGATGATTTTCTAACGATTGAAATTCGAACAGCAGAAAAATATGTAGCCCTTGTTACAAAGCAGCAATAGTGTTTAAACATATAGTTATGCATTATCTATAATCGTTAAAATGTCCCGTGGTGCTGCAGCTTGATAATCGGGTGCTATATGTTGGATGGCTTCTTTTGCATCATAGCCCCATGCTACCCAAATAATCGGGATACCTGCTTTTTGACAGGCGATAATATCTCGTAGCTCATCGCCAATATAGAGTATATCAGATGATGGCATAGAGGCTGCTTTCAGAAACTTTTTCAATACTTTATCCTTGCCTGCAAAAGGGTTTGAGCAAAGCACCTCTGCTACACATTGAATACCGTTTATATTTAGAAATGCTAAAATCGTATCCTTTGCATGAGAGGAAATAATAACGATGTGATAGCCTTTTTGCTCAAGCTCCAGCAGCACCTCCTTTATGCCATCAAAAAGATGAATATGCTGTAATGATTGGTGATACAATTGATAAAATTGCGGTAAAATCACCGGTACTTTATGCAGAGGCAAGTTTAAAAATTTACTGCGCTCTGTAAGTGATAATTTTTTTAATACCGCAATATCTTTAAATTCAAGCTCTTTTAATTGATATTTTTGTGCAATTGTATTCCATGCTGTGATAAGAGCCTTTATAGAATTTGCCAGTGTTCCATCAAAGTCAAAAATCAGATACTTCATCGTCAACACTACTCCTTTATCAGCTAATTGTATGCGAAGAAAGGCTACATCGTATAGGCACTATGCTTGGATTTTTGCCCTTGTTCTTACTAAATAATAGGCATTGATAAAGGAAGCAATAGGGATAATTAATGCAATACCAATCCCTGCACAAACAATTGTCAGCATTTCGGCACTAAACACTTTGGAATTAATAATTTCGCCAATTGAATAGGAAAGGTCTTTAAACCAAATTAATAAGCTTAAATAGCCACCAAAGAAAGCGAAAAATAACGTATTCGTATCAGTTCCTAAAATATCTCTTCCAATGCTTAGACCAGCTGTAAATAGCGATTTTCGACTAATTGCAGGATTGCGATGAAAAATTTCATGCATGGAAGAAGCAATGGAAATAGCTACATCCATAATTGCTCCAATGGTACTCATAATAATAACAGACGCCCCAATTTGCACAAAGTTGACCCCGATATATAAGGAAAAAATACTGATTTCCTCCGTGGATTCCTCACTAAAGCCCTGAATCATTGATTTCTTCGTAACGAACGTAATAAAAAGCAATAAAATAACAATGGTCACCATTGTAGCAATAAAGGCTGTAATGGTTTTGCTGCTTGTTTTATTAATATAAAATAGGCTAATCCAGCTAATAATGGTGCAGGCAATAAACGTTAAAATAACAGGGCTATTTTTAGGATTTGTCATTAAAAAAATTGTAATAAAGAGCACCCCAAAATTTAAAAATAATGATAGGAAGGAACGCAGCCCTTGCTTGCCACCTATCACGATCATTAAAAGACATAAAATAATGGCTAATAAAACAATAACATTCATCCTTCAACCTTCTTTCGATTAATGAAAAATATAGCAATATACTGGCTAATCGGAATCGTTAAAACAACACCGATACCACCTGCTAAGGCACGCGCTAGCTCTAACGAAAGATTTAAGGAAAGTGTAAGTCCTAATGGATAGGAATTTTTTAAATACAGAATAATCATTGGAATGGAGCCACACAGATAAGCAAAAAATAAAATACTTGTAATAGTACCCATAATATCCTTGCCGATTTCCTGCCCTGAAGCTTTTAAAGCCTGCACAGAAATTGTAGGGTCTTGCTCATATAAAGCAAAGATGGAGGATGTCATTGTAATGGATACATCCATCACTGCGCCAAGTGAGCCAATAAATAATCCCGCCATAAAAACGGTGTGATAAGGGCGTGTTAAAAACTGCATTTCCTCATAGCGAAGTCCATTTTCACCCGTTAGCCACATTACGATAGAGCTAATAACAAGGGCAATCGCTGTACCAAGCAATGTTGAAATAATTGCCGCATATGTTTTTGTATGAAAGCCACTAATAAGCAGCAATGAAATCATTGTAAATAAAATCGCACAAATGCCACTAATCAATAATAAGCTTATATGACCATGCTTCACATAAAGGTCTAAAGCAAACGATAAAACAAGTACATTCATCACTAAACTAATAATGGCAAATAAACCTTGCCTTTTGCCAATAATTAATAAGGCGAAAATAAAAATCCAAGCAATGATCACAATTGTTTGATCCCGCTTTACATCTATAATCGTTCCAGTTAGCTCGTTTTGCGTTGTTTGAGCATTAATGGCAACAAAAATTTTGTGACCAACATGATATTGCTGGTCAAAAGCACCTGATGAGGAATATTCATTGGTTAGGTGAATTTGTTGCCCCTTCTGCTGCCCGTTTTTAATAACGGCTGTAAGATGCTGTGTAAATAAATTATCATTATTCTCATACATATCTGTTGTTGGCTCGGATGCTGTCGCCTCTGCTTTTATGACCTCTGCAATGGGACGCTTATAAAATTGCTCATTGTGATGCACAAAAATAATCGAAGCGATACAGCAAAGTGCTAATAAGCCATAGCATGCTGTTTTTTTGAAAATTTGCAAATGAATCACCCCCAATTATTATACAGAAAGAGAAGCGAAAGTGACGGATAGACCTCCAAAATAAACGGATAGCGCACCCAAATCATCTGCATATTTTTTATCACCATGGAGAAAATATGCGTAAGTGTATTTATAATTTTAATAAATGTGCTAATCTTGAGCTGGCTCAGTGGGAGATGAGAAGTATTTCAACAATGGAATTAAATATAAAAATATTGAAATCACTATTTCAACGCTCTGCTGATGTACAATTTCAACAGTATCAATTTCAGCAATATACGGTACATTTTATAACATGTGATGCCATGGTTAATGAACAAATGCTACAGGCAGTTGTTGTTCAGCGGGTTCAGGCCTTATTAGAGGACATCTCTGATGAAGCGTTGGAGGAGCAAATTGAGCAGTATTTATATATTCCTTCTTTGCAAAAGGTGGTAACAAAGGAGGAGGCTATTACAAAGGTTTATAGAGGTCATGTGCTAATATATATTGAAGAGGTTCAATTGCTTTATGCAAGTGATATTGCGCAAAAGCCTAATCGAGAGCCTGGTGAAACAACGCTGGAGCTTGTGATGAAAGGACCTAGGGATGATTTTATTGAAGATGTTTTTATTAATATCGCTTTATTAAGAAAACGGCTACCAACAAACTCCTTTAGTGTTGATACATTAGAAATTGGTAAGCGCTCGAAAACAACCGTAGCTGTTCTTTATATGGATGATATTGTCAATAAAAATATGTTAGAGCGTATAAAGGTACAGCTTCAAAAGGTTGATTCAGATATTGTGATAAATGGTGACCTTTTGATGGAGGTGATTGAAGAAACAGGTAAGGTTTTGCCTCGGCATGATTATACGGCTCGCCCTGATTCAGCCATTCAGTCATTAATTCGAGGAAGAATTTTAGTTATGGTTGATGGCGTTTCTTATGCTATTATTACACCTGCCAATATTATGTTGCTTTTTAAATCAGGTGAGGATAATGAATATCCAATAATTGTTAGCTCAATGGAACGCTTGCTTCGGATTGTAGGCGTGTTAATTAGTATGCTGCTGCCAGGATTTTGGCTTGCACTGACAACATATCATCAAGAGCAGCTACCATTCCTGTTATTAGCAACAATTGTAGAATCAAGAACAGGGCTACCGTTTCCAACCATTCTAGAAATATTAATGATGCTCTTTATGTTTGAGCTATTTCGAGAGGCCAATTTACGTTTGCCAAGTGCCATTAGCGGCTCTGTCAGCGTAGTGGGCGGATTAATTATTGGGGATGCTGCCATTAAAGCAGGTGTCACAAGCCCTTCCATGATTGTGGTCATTGCCATTTCAAGTATTGCTGCCTTTACACTCGTGAACCAATCCTTTGTGACAGCTATGAGTATTTTTCGCTTAATTATTATTATTGCGGCTGCTTTTTTTGGCTTATTTGGCTTTTTTATTTCCGTATTTTTCATCCTATTATATACAGCAAATATGCGTGTTCTAGGTGTACCATATATTAACTTTAGTGCAGATTTTGAAAAGGGCAATATTCGAAAATCTTTATTGCGCTTAACACCAAAAGGCTATAGCAGACGACCAGCCTTTTTAAAGCCTGAGGATGGAACACGTACTACCATTAAAAAATAATGGGACTGTCGTGAAGAGCTTCTCGACAGTCCCATTGCTATTCAGCTTGATTACAACTTCATTTTTCATATTTTATAAAATAAAAATTGATTTTATAGCTTAATTTATGTAGGATATACAAGCAATGTTTGCTTACAAATGAAAAATAAAGTTAATTATCTTTGAATTTTTGTTAATTTCTAGAAGATGAGGAAGTTCCGCTTTTTATGAAAAATCGAAAAATAAAACTAATTTTAATACTATCAGCAATGTTATTATGCCTGTTTACAAGCTTAAATATTATTATATCCTATGTAAAAATAAAAAAGACTGTTGAGGAGTCTATTACGAATCAAAGCTTAGAAGCTGCTATTTCTATTGCTTCTTCTATTGATACAGATACATATAAGGAATTTTTAGAGGACCCCCAAAAAAATGATTATTATTGGGAAATAAGAAGCTACTTAAATGATGCAAGAGTAAAAATAGGCGCTTTATTTGTGTATACAATTAAGGTGGATAATCCAGAAGTGTCAAAGGCAATGATTATGGGGATGCCAAGAGATGCTACACAGAATTTTGATATTGGTGAAATTTGTACGGTGCCTGCTAGTGAAGTTCGTAAAGCTTATTATGGTGAAACCTATGTAACAAAGATTATTGATGATGTTGTACATGGTTCTTATGTTTCCGTTGGTGCACCCATTAAAGATGAGGTAGGCGAAATTGTCGGTTATCTTGGCATTGATATTAGTGCAGATATGTTAAATGGTATTAAAGGAAAAATTATAAAAGATAATATTTTTATGTTGATTTTCAATGGTGTCTTAATTTTAGTGGTGATTGCTTCCTTTTTATTGCTACAAAGATGGTATCAAAAAGAGGTGGCAAAGGAAGTCGGTGCTACAGAGGATACATACCAAGCTGAAATTAAAACATTAATTGCTTCCGTATCATCGTTACGCCATGATTTTACAAATCATATTCAAGTGTTACACGGACTGCTGCAATTAGAAAAAACAGAGCAGGCAAAGCAATATTTATGCTCATTATCGAAAGATGTACAAGCCATTAAGTCTTTGCAATTAAATATAGATCATCCAGGTTTATCAATTTTATTGCAAACGAAAAAATTAACAGCTCAAAATCATAATATTGATATGGAATTTACCATTGCTGAAAATGCCTTTCCTAACATTAAAACAACGGATTTAATTAAAATTTTATCGAATTTAATTGATAATGCGATTGAGGCAGCTACTGAATTGCCAGAGGATCAGCGTAAAATTATAATTTGCTGTAAAGCGGATGACAGCTACTATGAATTTAGTGTAACAAATACAGGGCCGAATATTGAAGATGCCAATTATATATTTGACCAAGGCTTCTCTACAAAAAAACAAGAGAATGGAAGAATTAGAGGGCAGGGCTTATTTATTGTGAAGGAAACGATTCAAAAATATAACGGTCAGATTGTTTTCGATTCATCCAAATATCATGAAACAACAGTTATTGTTAAAATTCCAGTGAAATAAGAGCTACACAGATGGAACTGGTAATGGTATCCTAAGGAATATTATCTTGTAGTAGCAGGCTAAAAAACTATATAAAGGATGAAATGTATGACATTTGAAGAGATATTACCACGCTTAAAGGCAGGCCAAAAGGTGATTCGTGAAGGCTGGGGTGGCGCTGAGCTCTATGTAAAGCTTGTTGGTCAAGGCGAGCATGATGGCGAAATATTGAACCCTTATTTTTTAATTAATGTACGAGGTGAGGGCTATACAATGTTTACGCCTACTGTGTGTGACATATTAGCAGAAGATTGGGGCATTGTAGAATTATGATGAAAGAAGTCATCTCGTAGTGGGATGGCTTCTTTCTATAAGGAGCTATTATATGAAGTTTGAAGAATATAACAATAAAACAGTATTTATTACGGGAGCAGCCTCGGGTATTGGCTATGCTCAGGCTGCTGCATTTTTAGAAAACGGGGCAAATGTATTTGGCTTTGATGTAGAGGAGCGAGGACTAATCGATTTACAGCAACAATATCCTGAGCGCTTTGCCTACAAGGTAGGAAGTGTTTGTGAGCATAAGGCTGTGGAGCAGGCGTATGTAGCAGCAATATTGAGATTTCAACAAATTGATATTTTATGTAATACGGCGGGTATTTTAGATGGCTTTGCCAAAACGCTTGAAACAGATGAGACGCTATGGGATAACGTTATGAATACCAATGTCAAGGGAACATTTTTTGTGACAAATATGCTATTACCACATATGGTGGAGCGTGGCGCTGGTACAATTGTTAATATGGCCTCCATTGCGGGGCTTGTTGCGGGTGGCGGTGGAGCAGCCTATACAGCTTCCAAGCATGCCATTGTTGGCTATACAAAGCAGCTAGATTTAGATTATTGTCGCATGGGAATTCGTGCAAATGCAATTGCGCCAGGAGCCATTCAAACGCCGATGAATCAGGCGGACTTTGAAGGGGATGGCGAAATGGGTAGCCGACGAAACGCCAGCAGGCCGCTGGGCGCAGCCTTATGAGGTCGCAAATTTAACGCTATTTCTAGCAAGCTCAGCCGCAGATTATATTCATGGAGCAGTGCTACCAATCGATGGAGGCTGGCTCATAAAATAGTCTTGTTCACTGCGATAGTCCTTTGCTATAATACGCACGTAAGCAAAAATTCGCTTGCACTACGGCACTTCAGATAGGGCAATTTGCTCTCTTCCTTTGGTCGTAGTTATTACTAAAATAGCGATGTGCTATTTTACAAAGGAGAATAAAATTGAATACATCGATTGTAAAAGAGTCAGGTCGTATTTCTGTAAGTGAGCTTACAAAAACGGCACTTGTTGCAGCTTTATACGTAGCTGTAACGGTTTTATTGTCAGTTATTAGCTTTGGCGCTGTTCAGCTACGATTGTCAGAGATGTTTAATTATCTGGCATTGTACAATAAGCGTTATGTTGTGGCGGTCACATTAGGCGTTATACTTGCCAATTTTATGTCGCCAACATGGATATTGGATGTCCCTATTGGGGGCATTGCGACCTTTCTTGTGTTAATTCTTTGCAGACGCGTAACAAAGCATATGACAAACGATATTGGAAAAATGGTGGTAACCGCATTGATTTTTGCTGTATCAATGTTTACGGTTGCTGGACAATTAACGATTTTGTATGACCTTCCTTTTTGGGCGACATGGTTGACTGTAGGAATTGGAGAATTATTGTCCATGACTGTTGGTGGACTAACGATTTATTTATTAAATAAAAAAATTGATTTATCAAAATAAAATTTCAGGCGAGCCGCCATATTAGGAGGCTCGTCTTTTTTAATCATAGTGCTGAAAGACCTTTTGCTCAAGCGTATGCAGAGCATGCTGAATATCCTTTATATCCTCTGGCGTTGCATGCTGTATAAGCTGTAAAAAGCGTTCTTCGATACAGGCAAAGGCTTGCGCCATCATTTGTTCACCATCCTTGGACAAGCGAATATAGTGCTTTCTTCGATCCTCTGTGTCACTAAATTTTTCAATAAGCTGTCTTTCCTGTAATTTGCGTAGTTCACGGCTTGTGTTTGGTAAGGACATATGCTGGCATTCGCTAATGTCTGTGGGAGTTACAGGCTGACTAACCTTAATATATTCAAGAATTTTATATTGAAGCGGTGTAATATTAGCGACCGTTATATGCTGTGTAAGCTTCTGTGTAACTTGATGGAGAGTTGCTGTAAACGTTATAAACTGATGAAATAATGCGCTTTTATCCAATTGAATCACCTCTTACTGTCAAGATAGCAAAAAACTTATCTTAAAACAATTATCATTTGACAACTAAAATACAGCAGATTATGATATTGTTATCAAATGATAAGCAATGGGGGATTATGATGAATACATTAATTGTTTATACATATCCAAATCATCAAAGCTTAAATTATGCTTTTTTACAGGAGGTGATAAAGGGCTGTCGTGAAAATCCTGCTATTGAGGAGCTTCAAATACTTGATTTATACCAAGAGGAATTCGACCCACGTTTAATTTTCCATGAGCAGCAACGACGTCGAGATATGTATCGGGAGCCGAAAATGGAAAAATATCGTCAGCAGCTTTTATGGGCAGATCAAATTGTCTTTGTTTATCCAATTTGGTGGGGAAGACCCCCAGCAATGCTATTAGGATATATCGATCAATTATTTGCAGCGAATTTTGCCTATCGGGATACAAAGGGGCTATTTCCAGAAGGGCTTTTGACAGGAAAGTCTGTTGTCTGTGTATCGACAATGAAGGGACCGACGCATTATCCATTTATTTGGCTGCATAATGCTCATAAAATATTAATGAAAAGAGCGCTCTTTAACTTTGTTGGCATTAAGAAAGTAAAGTTTTTTGAGTTTGGTCATATGGAAAGTAAAAAGGGAAGGCAGCAGCACAAGCTTCAGAAAATATATCAATATTTTAAAAAAGTAGCTTACTAGCAAAAACTCGTGCAAACGTTATTGATCGTTTGCACGAGCCTGAATAGTATCAATCGGCAATGTTACTGTAAAGATTGTATACGCAGCAAGCTTGCTGTTTACCGTAATTGTGCCATGATGCATATCAATAATTTTTTTAACAATGGCTAAGCCTAAGCCACTGCCACCATTTGCGGCTGTTCGTGCTTGCTCAGCCTTATAAAAGCGTTCGAAAATATGCAATTGCTGTTCCTCTGTTAGACCAATGCCTGTATCTTGTATACGAACAGTGAGTGTGTCGTGCTGCTGTGCGAGCGCTACTGTAATTATGCCTTTAGCGGGTGTAAATTTAATGCTATTTGTCAGTAGGTTCATCCATACTTGGTTCATTAAATCCTCATCTGCTGTAATACTGATGGGGTCAAGTTGAAGGTCAAAGTCTAGCTGCTTTGCCAGCCAGTTTGGTTCAAGGGCTAGTATCACATGGCGTAATTGTTTATCGAGTCGGTAGTGCCTTGCCTCAAATGGATGGTGCTGTGATTCTAAAGATGTTAGTTTTAGTAAATTTTCACTAATTCTTGATAGACGATAACTTTCCATTTCGATAATCTCTAAGTAATGCTGACGCTTGTCCGCAGGTAAATTAATATTTTTTAAGGCTTTGGCAAAGCCGTTAATAGATGTTAAAGGTGACTGAATTTCATGGGAAACATTTGAAATAAATTCCTGACGCATTCTTTCCAGCTCACCTAATTCAACAGCCATATGGTTAATGCCATGGATTAATTGTCCAAATTGGTCTTCTTCATCTGCCTTTAGGTCTAGCTGTATATTGAAATCGCCCTTTGCCATGCGACTTAATGCATCCACAATCGTATCCCAGTAGTTACGTTGTCGGTTCAAGCCAATTAAAAAGATAATAGCCGCTGAACAGGCAAAGAGCAGAAATACACCAATTACGGTTGTTAGTTGCAGCCAAAAACCATGAGGCGCTATCTCTAAGCGTCCATATAGCCATGTGGTTGCATAATAGGAAATAGCAGCAAAGACAGTATTCGCAATAAGAAACAGGCAAAAAGTGATGATCAATCTTACAAAGAGTCTTCGTTTTCTCATGTCACGAATTCCAAACGATAGCCAAGACCACGAATCGTCCGAATAACAAAGCCGCTACTCTCCTGTGGAAAGCGTTCACGAATTCTTTTAATATGGACATCGACTGTACGCTCATCACCCTCATAATCATAGCCCCAAATTTCTTCAATTAGCTGCTCGCGTGAAAATGTTTTGCCAGCATAGCTTGCCAGTGTAAATAACAGCTCAAACTCCTTTAAGCGCAGTATAATGATTTCGCCATTGACATGAGCTTCATATGTCTGACGATTAAGCTTAATATTGCCAGCTTCAATAATTTGTGATAGGGAAATATGGTATCGTTTTAAAATGGACTTTACACGTACAATAAGCTCGGCTGGTTCAAATGGCTTGACAAGATAATCATCTGTCCCTAGATGGAAGCCTTTGACCTTTTGTGCGGTTTCGCCTTTCGCTGTTAGCATCAGGATGGGTAGCTCTGTATGGAATGAACGGATTTCCTCGCACAATGTCCAGCCATCCATATTAGGCATCATAATATCCATAATGACCATATCGACTTTTTCAGAGGCTAATGTGGACAGTGCATCCACACCGTCTGTTGCCTCTATCACCTCTAGCCCTTCATTTTGTAGAAAGACTTTGACTAATTCTCGAATATGCGCATCATCATCCACTACAAGTAGTTTTGTCATGGCAACAAATCCCTTCATGATTCCTCTTTAATACGTAATTGCTGCTTGGCAAACTCACGATACATCGCATGTGTTTTAAATAGCGTATCATGTGTACCGCAGCCTGTAATATGTCCTTTTTCAACAAATAGTATTTGATCGGCATCTACCACTGTTGATAGGCGGTGTGCAATTACTAATGTTGTGCGACCTTGCATTAAATTATCTAATGCCTTTTGTACATAAATTTCTGATTTACTGTCTAAGCTTGAGGTTGCTTCATCCAGCATTAATATTTGCGGGTCACGCAGCAGGGCTCTAGCTATTGAAATACGTTGACGCTGTCCTCCAGATAGCTTAATGCCTCGTTCCCCAACCTCTGTATCGAATTGCTGTGGCAGCTCATAAATAAATTGGTCCGCATAAGCCATTTTTGCCACGCTTTCCAGCTCTTCATCAGATACATCGCGTTCAATTCCGTAGCAAATATTGTCACGAATTGTTCCTGAGAGCAATGCACTTTCCTGAGCGACATAGCCAATTTGACTGCGCCAAGAGTGGAGTGAAAAGGCTTCAATTGGCGTATCTCCTAGCGTGATACTGCCGCCAGTTGGCTGATAGTAGCGCTCTAATAGAGAAAAGGTAGTTGTTTTACCACCGCCACTTGGCCCTACAATAGCCGTCACCTTGCCTGGCTCAATGGTGAAGTTAATATCGGATAAAATCGGTTCTTCACCATAAGAAAAATCAATGCTTTTTAAATGAATAGGTTGATCCACCTTTTCTAATGTTAAGCCATCGTGGATATGCTCTTCTTCATGCTCCAGCAATGTGCTAATACGCTCTGTAGCTCCCATTGCTTTTTGAAGCTGTGTAAAGAACATCGTTAATTGCGTCATTGGCATAATAATTTGGATTAAATATAAAATAAATGCCACCATATCACCAGCAGTTAGTTCACCAGAGGAAACACGTACACCGCCATAGCCAATAATGGCAACAAGCACGGACATTAAGACAAGGGAAATTAATGGTGAAATTAACGCATGAATTTTTGCCTCTTTTAAACCAAATGTAAAAAGGGTTGTAATGCCTTTTTTTCCACGCTCATATTCGACATGTTCAGCATTAGAAGCCTTTACTAAACGTGTTTCAGGTAAAACCTGATTTAATATCGCTGTAAATTTCGCAGTTTCATCCTGCATCCCCTTAGAAATCACAAACATGCGTTTACCAAGCAGCATTAAAATAATCATTGCCAGCGGTACAGCAATCAGCATGACTAATGTCATTTTCCAATCTAAAATTAACAGAATAATAATGGAACCAACAATGGAAATCACGCCTGATAAACAGTTTGCTAAATGCTCAGTAATCAGCTCTTTGACAACGGCTGTGTCGTTGGTTACACGGCTTAATGTTTCACCTGTATCATGTTCATCGTAATAGGGGATGGGTAAATGCAGTAGCTTGCGCCAAAGCTGATCGCGTAATTTCGCTACAACATGATGCCCAACTCGATTCAAATAATAAATGGATAATCCACTTGCAATCGCTTGTGCAATAAAGGCAATACCAAGTAAAACGATTTGCCAATAATTAAGGGATGCTAATGAAAAGCCATCCACCAATTGTTTTGTAAATAACGGTACGACAAAGCCAACGCCCGTTGTTGCTAAACTCATTACTAAAGCGATAATAAGTAACCAAATCGGAGGCTCCGCTTGTTTCACTAACTGGATAAAGCGTCGCCAGTCTTGTTTTTTTGTTGTTGTTTGTGCTATCTCTTGCAAAGAAATATGCCTCCTTTATACGCTTAATTGCTACGGCTTTTACTATAACACGACTCTATGAACTGAATATGAAATGGTAAACAATGCTCAACATAAAAAGCTATTGAGCGAATATGAATCAGCTCAATAGCACTATTGATTATATTGCTGTATGGGATGGTAGGAAAAGCAGGGGGCTATGCTGTGTATTATTGCCGATATGAAGAGCTATTGCCTCTTGTGTCGTTTCTTCTTTGACTGGATGATGAGCAATCATTTCTTGCTGTGCTACAGGTTGTGTGATGGCTGCATGTGGCTGCTGCACGGCATGCATATCCTTGATCACAAGAATTGGACGCATCATATCATGATCTTCATGCTCAAGGAAGTGACAATGCCACATATAATGACCGCTAAAATCCTTCCAATGCATAATAATTTTGGTGACTTTGCTGGCATCAGCTTTCACGGTATCTTTCCAGCCAAGCTCATAATCACGTGGTGCTTCAGGCGGCCCTGTAAAAACTAGCCTTCCTTCATTTTCATAGAGCTCCACATCAAAGGGTCTACGCTCTAAAATTTTAAATTGCACAAGATGGAGATGTATTGGGTGGACAAAGGGTGTGGTATTAATAAAGCTCCATATTTCAATACTATCTAAGGCTGGCTTTTCTGTGACAGGGTCATGATACATATGATTGCCTAATAGTAGCATTGGTCGCCCAAATTCATCGGTTGTTGCAGTTAATGGCAATTGCCGATCAATATGCGCATGATGCGGATGTAAATCCATTGCCATAGCGAGCCGCTCTGGAATTTCACTAGTATCTTCGCCCTTTAAAGGCACAGTTACTCGAAACTGCATAATAACATTTGTATGCTCATCACTAAAATCTGTATCGGTATTCAGCAAAGTAATAGCCTGCCCCTCACAGCCTGAAAAATCAATAATAATATCTGTACGTTCAGCAGGCAGCAGCTCCACAGCTTGAATATCCTGTGGTGTAGCTAAAAAGCCGCCATCTGTGCCAATTTGAATCATTGGCTGGTCATTTGACAGGCTAAGTATATAGCCTCTGCGATTGGAACCATTGAGCAAGCGAAAGCGATATTTACGTGGCTCCACATTAAGATAGGGCCATAGCTTGCCATTCACAACAATGGTATTGCCGACAAAGCCAGGTGTAATGGATGGATGAACATCTACAGGGAATGGTGGCTCATCTGGATAAAATAATGAGCCATCTTCATGAAAGGATTTATCTTGAATTAATATAGGATATTCGTAGTCGCCACACGGCAGATGACAGCGTTGTTCTAGCGCATCTCTTACTAAATAAAAGCCTGCTAAACCTGCATAGACATTTAAACGTGTTAATGCCATTGCGTGGTCATGATACCATAGTGTAGCAGCAGGCTGATGATTGGTATATTCATGGATTTCCTTGTTAAATTTTGGACCTGTTTGACGGTAATCTCTTGTATACCATGCCTCTGGGTGTCCATCACTTTCCCAATCGACTTTGGCGCCGTGTAAATGTGTAACCGTTCTTACTTCTGGTGAATCACTGGCAGCATGTAGTGAAAAATCGACTGGCAAAAAGTGCTGTAAAGGTAGTTGATTTTTATATTTTACATAGGTTGTTTGATCTTTTATAGCTTCAATCGTTGGTCCTGGATAAAGCCCATTATAGCCCCAAATCATTGAGAGTGGAAAATCCTTATGAAAACGATGCTCTCCCGCCATCATTACTAACTCATAATAATTATATTTTTTAGGCTTCGCGACAATAGGCTTAGGTAGTTCATCGACGAATTTGGGAATTGTTGCTGGGTCAGCAGGATTAATAGGTGTACTCAAAACATCACATCCCTTATTAAAAATAGCTAATTATTCCATCATATGGGTAAAGATAATAGAACATCGGGACAAAAATGGAGAAGCGCATAAAAATTACCACTAATAAGAAACTTTTTGATTAAAAAAGAGATCCTATAAAAGTAAGTAGGGCACTTGTATGAATGATCAGGAAAACTAGTAATATCATATTTTAGCAACATAAAATTAAGAAACACGACAGCACAAAATTGTTGTATAATATTGTGGTATGAGGAAAGAAAGCAGGTTGACAAAATGAAAAGCAAAATGAATGGTACCGTAGCTGTGAATACATACAAACAGCAACTATATGCTATGCAAAATCAGCTTGATAGGAAACATAAGGTGACTGTATGAAAAACTGGTTGATTTTCATTTCTGTCTTTATTGTTTCATTGTCACTTGTCATTAGCGTTTTAGTACTCTGGAAAGCCGAGGCTCCATTTCGTTCAATTGAAGAACAGGCTGAACAGCTGGCAATCGATGCCAAAGCTCTTGCAGCTGTATCGGAGTCCTACACATATAATGGCAAACATTCGTATGTTACCGTGTTCGGGGTAGACGAATATGGTGATAAAAAAGCTGTCTTTGTCCCAACGAATCTGGACGAGGATTCTATTCAGGAAGTGTTATTAGAAGATGGTATTACGGAAAAGCAAGCATTATCGGTTTTTAAAAATGAAGGAAATGTACAAAAAGTCCTCCACATGAAATTAGGCTATGAGGAGCCTGGGGCAGTTTGGGAAATTACCTATCTAAACGACCATGACCAGCTTAACTATGTCTATATTCTGTTTAAGGATGGCAACTGGTGGAAACGTATAACGAATTTATAAGAGGAGTAGATTCTGAATGAAAAATGTATTAGCAAATCGTGTAAAAACTTTAACACCATCTTCAACATTAGCCATTACTGCAAAAGCAAAAGCATTGAAAGAACAAGGGATTGATGTAATCGGTTTAGGAGCTGGTGAACCAGACTTTAATACACCTCAAAATATTTTACATGCAGCCACTGCATCAATGGAAAAGGGTTATACAAAATATACACCTGCTGGCGGACTTCCCGTTTTAAAACAAGCTATTATTGATAAGCTTCAACGTGATAACAGCCTTGCCTATCAGCCAAATGAAGTAATTATTGGTGTTGGGGCAAAGCATATTTTATACACACTATTCCAAGTGATTTTAAATGATGGCGACGAAGTCATTATTCCGATCCCTTACTGGGTATCCTATCCTGAACAAGTAAAGCTAGCAGGTGGTGTACCTGTATATGTAGAGAGCACAGGTGAACAAGGCTATAAAATTACAGCTGACCAACTACGTGCGGCAATCACAGAGAAAACAAAGGCGGTTATTATCAATTCACCTAGCAACCCATCAGGTATGATTTATTCTCGTGAGGAGCTAGCAGAACTTGCTGCTGTCGCAGAAGAAAAAGATATTTTAATCGTGTCAGATGAAATTTATGAGAAGCTTGTATACAATGGTATTGAGCATTTTTCAATTGCACAGCTCTCTGATGCAGTGAAAGCACGTACAATCGTTGTAAATGGTGTGGCAAAATCCCACTCTATGACAGGCTGGCGTATTGGCTATGCGGCAGGAGATGCAACTATTATTAAAGCAATGACTGACCTTGCATCCCACTCGACATCTAATGCGACAACAACAGCACAATATGCAACTGTGGAGGCGTATAATGGTCCACAAGACGCAGTAGAGGAAATGCGTCAAGCGTTTGAATCACGTCTTGAAAAAATTTATCCGCAGTTAAGCGCAATTCCTGGCTTCCAAGTGTTAAAGCCACAGGGTGCATTCTACTTATTCCCAGACGTAGCAGAAGCTATGGCACACACTGGTTACGATTCAGTAGATGCATTCGCTGCGGATATTTTAACAGAGGCGAACGTAGCAGTGGTTCCGGGCTCTGGCTTTGGCACACCAACTACAATGCGATTATCCTATGCTACATCTTTAGAATTATTAGAAGAGGCAGTCCGTCGTATTGATGCATTTGTAAAATCAAAATGGCAAGACTAATCCTTCTAATCGACTTTGGAGGATTTCTATGAAGAAAATTATGATTAAAGATATGCCACAGCATATCGGTGAAACAGTTAAAATTGGCGCTTGGCTGGCGAATAAACGCTCAAGCGGGAAAATTGCCTTCTTACAGCTACGCGATGGCTCTGGCTTTGTGCAGGGTGTTGTCGTAAAAGAAGAGGTAGGCGAGGACATTTTTGCAACAGCAAAGGGTATGACGCAAGAAACGTCCATGTATATTACAGGCGAAGTAAAAGCGGATGAGCGCTCAAGCTTTGGCTGTGAGCTTGCTGTAACAGGGATTGAGGTGCTACACGAAGCAACAGATTTCCCAATTACACCAAAAGAGCATGGTCCTGAATTTTTAATGGACAACCGTCATTTATGGCTACGTTCCCGTAAACAGCATGCCATTATGAAAATCCGCAATGAAATTATTCGTGCGACATACGAATTTTTCAATAACAACGGCTTTACAAAAATGGATCCACCAATTTTAACAGGCTCAGCACCTGAAGGGACATCTGAGCTGTTCCATACAAAATATTTTGATGAGGATGCATACCTTTCTCAATCGGGGCAGCTTTATATGGAAGCGGCTGCGATGGCATTAGGCAAAGTATTTTCATTTGGCCCAACATTCCGTGCCGAAAAATCAAAAACACGCCGTCATTTAATTGAGTTTTGGATGATTGAGCCTGAAATGGCATTTGTGGAATTTGAAGAAAATTTAGAAGTGCAAGAGCAATATGTCGAGCATATCGTACAAGCTGTGCTAAAAAACTGCAAGTTAGATTTAGAGCGACTTGGTCGTGATACATCGACGCTTGAAAATATTAAAGCGCCATTCCCTCGTATTTCTTATGATGATGCGATTAAGCTATTACATGAACAAGGCTTTGATGATATTGAATGGGGCGATGATTTTGGTGCACCGCATGAAACAGCGATTGCTAATACATTTGATAAGCCAGTATTCATTACATGCTATCCAGTAGGCATTAAGCCATTCTATATGCAGCCACACCCAGAGCGTGATGATGTTGTACTATGTGCTGATTTAATTGCACCAGAGGGCTACGGTGAAATTATTGGTGGCTCTGAGCGTATCCATGATTATGATTTATTAAAATCTCGTCTAGAGGAGCATCATCTATCATTAGATGCGTATGCATGGTATTTAGAGCTTCGTAAACATGGCTCTGTACCGCATTCAGGCTTTGGTCTTGGGCTAGAGCGTACAGTGGCATGGATTTCAGGCACAGAGCATATTCGTGAAACGATTCCATTCCCACGTTTATTAAATCGCTTATACCCATAAGCTAATCAATTTAAAAGTCGCGTAGTGGACAATCTACGCGGCTTTTCTACTTACTTAAAGAAGGAGTCTAGAGAAAATATGACCACAAATAATCATCGACTCCATACATGGACTGAACAACGAATGATTTCCATTCCACAGCTTTTTTTTCAGTTTTATAAGGAGTTAAATATCGAGGATGAAGAGGCGTTAATTGTGATGCATTTACTAGCCTTTCATATGGAGGGGAATGACTTTCCAACACCGAATGATTTAAAAAGTCGCCTGACAATGTCTGACAATGAGATTACAACACGTTTGCAGCGCTTAATGCAAAAGGGCTTTCTTGAAATTATGCGTGATGTGGATGCAGGTGGTAAGCTCTATGAAAAATATTCCGTTTATCCGCTTTGGGAGCGAATTATGCAGATGATGGATATGAAAGAGCAGCAAAAATCTGTAACGACACTTCAACAAGAAGAGGGCGAGCTATTTCGATTATTTGAGGAGGAAATGGGGCGTCTTTTATCTCCTTTAGAGCTTGAAAAAATAGGGCTTTGGCTTGATGAGGACAAGCACAGCCCAGCGCTTATTAAGGAGGCACTAAAGGAAGCGGTCTTTGCGGGAAAGCTTAGTATTCGTTATATTGACCGTATTTTATTGGAGTGGAAAAAGAAAAATATTACAACACCACAGGCCGCACAGAAGCAAAGTGAGCAGTTCCGTGAAAAGCAAACCTTTCATAGAATGCCAGCACGAGCAGCTTCACAAGAAACGCAGTCAACGGGTAAAGTGCCATTTTATAACTGGTTAGAAGAAAGAGAATAGGGGGCATCCAGTTTGTTAACGAAAAAACAGTGGGAGCATTGTCTAGCAGAGATGGATCGAATGTTTCCCAACGCACATTGTGAGCTTGTGCATGACAATGCCTTTGAGCTAACAATTGCGACATTATTATCTGCACAATGTACAGATGTGCTTGTCAATAAAGTAACGAAAACATTATTTCAAAAATATAAAACACCTGAGGATTATTTAGCTGTACCATTGGAGGAATTACAGCAGGATATTCGCTCAATCGGGCTTTATCGCAATAAGGCGAAAAATATTCAAGCTTTGTGTCAACGATTGCTAGATGAATATAATGGTGAAATTCCTGCAACAAGGGAAGCGCTTGTGACATTGCCCGGTGTAGGGCGTAAAACAGCGAATGTTGTGTTATCAGTAGCTTTTGATATTCCAGCATTAGCAGTCGATACGCATGTTGAGCGTGTATCAAAGCGTTTAGGGCTTTGTCGATGGAAGGATTCCGTGCTTGAAGTGGAAGAAACGATTATGAAAAAAACGCCGATGGAAAAATGGTCGAAAACGCATCATCAGCTTATTTTCTTTGGGCGTTATCATTGTAAGGCACAAAATCCGGGATGCAATGTCTGTCCGTTGCTTGATGATTGTCGTGAAGGGCAAAAGCGCTTAAAGAAAGGCTTGGTGAAGGAAGCGTGAATATGGAGGCAATTGCCAAGGATAAAGTAGATGCTTGGTTTGCACAATGGCTGACTTTGCAAGAGGCAATTCATGCAGCCCATAATGCTCGAAATGGTGCGGCAAAAGCATTAATGGAAGAAGCCATCGAGCTATTTGACCAGCTTGTACAAGCTGCAGGAGATGAGGTATTGCCGATTAATGGGGTTGAACGACTTGCCTTTATTAAAGCGAAGCCAGGTCAATATGCCTGCTATCGCCAGCTAGATGAACTATTTAAGGAAACAAAAAAGCGCATAGCACGCTTACGCATTCAAGCAACAAAAGGGTAGCTTTGACGAATAGAATGCGTAAAGTGCCGGATAGAGCGCAAAAAGTGACGGATAACATACACAAAGTGTCGGATAGAATCCCAAAAGTGATGGATAATTTAAAAAAGTCGAGCACATATTTTTTGGATATGTGTGCCCGACTTTTTATTATTCTGTGCTTTGCTCTTCTTCTGTTGGACTTAGCGGCTCAGTAGGAACTATTGGCTGCTGCTGAGTAGGATCAATCGGACCATTAGTATCTCCGCCGTTATTGCCGTTATTGCCATTATTTCCGTTATTGTTGCTATTATTATTGCCCTCGCCATTTTCACCATTCTCTATATCGGTTTCATTGCCATCCTCACCAGGATCTGTTGGCAGCTCAGTATCTGGCTCCTCTACTTCCTCTGGCTCTTCGACATCTGGTTCTTCCTCTGTTGTGCCGACGATTTGGAAGGAGGTTGTGCCAGGTTCACTGCGCGTACCGTCCACAATAGCGACAACAGAGATGGTGTAATTACCTTCTTCTAGTGTATTGCTTACCGTTAAGCCTTTGCTATCTGTTGTGCCAAGGATAATGGAGTCGCCACCTTCACGTGTAGCAGACACTTCAAATGAAGTTGGTAATGGCTCATCTGTTTCAGGGTCTAGCATTGCATCATGCTCCCAAGAAATATCAATAGACTGTCCTTCTAAGTCTAAGCTTGCCGTTACATTGTAAGGCGTAGATAATGATGGAGCCTCATAGACGCTAGATACCTCCGTTGGCTCAGTACCACGTACAAATAGCTCTGTTTGACGTAATTCATTTGGCGTATAATCACTCGCTAAACGCAGAGGATTAGAGCCTACTTCAATCGTTGCTTCTACAACTGTACTTGGCTTTTTAAAGCTTTCTGTTTCAACATTCGCTGAAATTTCTTGCATAATCGACTTAAATAAATTTTGCGGTAATCGACGCTCTTCCCATGTTGTAATAGGGTCAAAGTGTTTCTCATAGCCACTCCATATCGCAATGGAGTAGTTTGTTGTGTAGCCAGCAAACCATGAATCTGGCACACTTGTATTTGGTAAATTATACTTGCTAAAATCCTCTGCTGAGTAGTTTGTTGTACCTGTTTTACCTGCAATATCTAAGCCAGGTACATTTGCAGCAGTACCTGATGCATCAGGCTTATTGCCAACTACATCACGCAGCATATCTGTTACCATATAAGCTGTATAATCGCTCATTGCAACAGTAGGCTCAGGCTTGTAGTTTTTAGATGTTTTGCCATCACGATAGACAATTTTAGTAATGGCATGTGGGTCCGTATAGACTCCGTTGTTACCAAAGGCTGCATAAGAGGCTGCCATTTGAATAGGGGACATTGTAATCGCTCCACCGCCAATAGCATCAGATTCATATACATTATCTGTTTCAATGCCTAAACGGCCAATAAATTCCTTCGCTTTATCCGTACCAACCTCTTGCAATGCTTTAACGGCAGGTACGTTACGTGAAGCGTATAGCGCCTTACGAGCGGTAATAGCCCCCATATAGCGACCATCCCAGTTAGTAATAGTTTGCCTTGTTCCTGTGTACGTCATTGGCTCATCGACAAGTGTTTGACCTGTTGACCATTTTAAATATTCAATGGCTGGTCCGTAATCAATTAATGGCTTCATTGTTGAGCCGGGCTGATTTTTTGACAGATCATCTGCGTAGTTAAAGCCACGCTCTGCACCGTAATGACGACCACCACCAACAGCTTGAATTGCCCCTGTTTTTGTATCAATAACCGCAACACCTGATTGAATTTCTTCTGTTGGGAAGTTGCTATCATCATTCATTACATTTTCTACAACCTTTTGTGCTGCTGGATCAAGTGTTGTATAAACCTTAATTCCTTCTGCCATTGCAGTACCATCGCCATTTTCCTCTAGCTCATTAATTACAATATCAAGGAAGGCATCATATTTAGAGCCTGCAAATGATTGGCGTGTGGCATCGTCTGCTAAACCTGCTTGGACGTCTGCTTGCTGTGCTTCTTCCATTTCCGCTTTTGAAATTTTACCGTGCTGATGCATTAACCCTAGTACCGTATTACGACGTTTTTTCGCAAGCTCTGGATTTTTTAATGGATTATAAGCATTCGGGCGCTGTACTAAGCCTGCTAATAATGCTTCTTCTTCTAATGTTAAATCTTTTAATTCTTTGCCATAGAAATATTGAGCTGCTGTACCAAAGCCATAAATACGTCCTGACATCAGCATTTTATTAAAGTACATTTCAAAAATTTCTTCTTTTGAATATTTGCGCTCTAGCTGGAAGGCAAGCCAAGCTTCCTGTGCTTTACGCTTTAATTTCTTTTCATTTTGTAAAAATGAGTTTTTAACAACTTGCTGTGTTAGGGTAGATGCCCCTTGTGCACCGAAGCCATCTCGGAAGTTGGCAAGGATGGCCCCACCTAAACGATAAAAATCCATCCCGTGGTGCTCGAAAAAGCGTACATCTTCGGTTGCTAGAATCGCGTTAACCATATCTTCTGGTATATCTTCGTATTTTATATATTTACGGTTTTCAGCACCGATCGTTGCAAACAGTTCACCGTTTTTATCGTAGAACTCTGAAGAAACAGGGTCCTTCAATAATTCTTCATCAAGCTCTGGTGCCGTGCTAGCATAGTAGGCAAATAACCCAGCGCCTCCAAGTAAACCTACCACCACAATGGTACATAAAGTTAAGAAAATGCGCTTCAACCATGTTTTAGCAGTGGAGGCTGGTTTCTGTTTGTTCTTTTTATTTTTTTCAGCGAGAGCCTTTTGATGCTCTCCCCGTGTTCGACGACGTTCAGTCATTCTCTATTTCTCCTCACTTTCAGACTGGTAGCATTTTGCATCAATGAGCTGTTGGATAATGGGTAAATAATCGATACGTGGATAATAATTGGTTGGAATTTCATATGCCTCTTGCTCGATTGTCGACAAGGGTATCGATTTACGTTTACCATTTTCCATTGCTTTCCAGGCCTTTTGTAAAACTTGGTATGGCACAATAAAATATCGTTCATAGGCTGAAAAACGAACGATAATAAAAGCCACACCATGTTGTTCCGTCACTTGCTGCATATGGATCATTTGATGCGCGTGAATATTTTTTAATGGGAAACTTGTTTTGGAAGCTGTTTCCTTTGCATCAAAATCGATATAGTGCCCATTCCAAACGCCATTGTAGTCGGTTGTGGAAGGCGTTCTGAAGTAAGCCTCACGAATAACAGCAGCACTACGTGAAGGGTACTCTACTTTGACGATTTGTACAGGAACAGGTTTCTTATGAATAATTGCAAGCCGCCTTTTTATATAATAGTCGTTTGCTTCATTAATTTCATCTTCTAGCGTCTTTCCACGATTGCTAAAAGATAAATCTTTGTTGTTCTTTTTCTCTGCTTTCTGCACAGAAGGATTCGGGGTATACAATTTCCCGTTTGGATAACGAATTGTCATTTAGCTCACCCTCTATTATACTGCTTTTCTAGTCAATAGTTTACCATGTTTTAGTGGCTATTCTCTACTTCTATCAGTTAGACAATAATTTCATTTGCGTCGAAAAATCGCCAGCTCCTGTATTCCTCAAATCGTCAAAATACCAGATAATTTTAAACGTGAAATAGAGGTAGCTCCACATCTTTCAGTAAATAACGATTTTTTAGAATGCACATTCATGCCTAAAATTTTATCGAAAATTTTCTTCTTTCAACTAACTTACGCTTATTTTGTCATGCTTGAAGGTGATTTTATACATGCAAGGAATACTAAAGTAAAGCATAGGAGGAGGCGTTATATTGAACAAGTTAGAGCAATTAATTGCACAGTTAGAGCTGGTGAATCAGCTACTTTGCACGAGAGTGTCACTGGAAAGCAATGCACACTGTATGCATTTTTTTATGCAACTAAAAGCAGTTAGCCAGAAAGTAAGCTTAGCAGAAAAGAGCTGGCAAGTAAAGAATGCTTGTTCGCCTATTAGTAGTGAAAAATGATAGACTTTGGTACACTTATCTCATCAGCAATGAAAGGGAAGAGATGAGGTGCGAATATGTTAGTGTTGGAACAAACAACAAAGTTAATAGAGGAATGCGAGCAATGTGTGACACGCTTTTGGCAAATGCGCGAGGAGGATCGTACACCCGATTTTTATCAAGAGGTAAAGCCGTATGCAGATGAGCTTCACACGCTGTTAACAGAATGGCAGCAAGAAGCCAATCAATGGATACACAGGCACCAGCCCAAATATATGCACACACAGCAAATTGCTTCAGCAAAGGAAGCGATGGAGCAATTTGTTGTGCAATCCTTTTATAAAGAAACAAGTAAAAAACGTTTTTTAGATGCCATCCATTCTACCTCCTATACATTAAAAAACTTTGAACGCTTACTAAAGGAGGTCGTGCAGGATGCTATCGAAGAAACGAACGATTAGTGAGCTTTTAAATGAATGGCGCTATGATGAAGAATTAAAGGAGCGTATTTTACATTGGCAGACGCTTGAGGGGCGACCAGCCAAATATGCGCCTTTTCCAGAAAATCTACATCCATCTTTAAAGAGGGCATTGCAAAAAAGAGGGATTGAGCAGCTTTATACACATCAGCGAGAGGCTTTTGATTTAGCACAAAGCGGCTCTTCCTTTACAGCGGTAACACCGACAGCATCTGGTAAATCATATTGCTATCATTTACCAGTGCTACAAAAAATATTAGAGGATAACAATGCACGTGCCATTTATTTATTTCCAACAAAGGCATTGGCACAGGATCAAAAAAATGACTTAAATGAGCTGATTGAGCAAAGCGGTGAGGAAATTTTAAGCTACACGTATGATGGCGATACAGCTCCAGGGCTTCGTCAAAAGGTACGCAAGGCAGGACATATTGTAATGACGAACCCCGATATGCTACATTCAGGTATACTGCCACATCATACAAAATGGGTGTCCCTCTTTGAAAATTTGCAATATATCGTAATAGATGAGTTGCATACATATAAAGGTGTATTTGGTTCACATGTTGCGCACGTTATTCGCAGACTAAAGCGTATCTGTGAATTTTATGGCAGTCAGCCTGTGTTTATTTGTACATCAGCAACAATTAAAAATCCTCAGGAGCTTGCAGAGCTTTTAACAAATGAATCCCATCAGCTTATTGCTAAATCGGGCGCTCCTGTCGGTAAAAAAACCTTTTTATTTTATAACCCACCGATTATTCATAAAACATTTGGAGTGCGGAGAAGCGCTGTTTTAGAGGTGAGCGATTTAGCAAAAAGGCTTTATACGGCGGGCATTCAATCCATTATTTTTGCAAAAAGCCGCGTGCGCGTTGAGATGATTGTTACCTATTTAAAGGAGCTAACGCGCAATAAACTGCTGGATGAGTCTGTGCGTGGCTATCGAGGCGGCTATTTGCCATCTGAGCGACGCGCGATTGAAAAGGGCTTACGCGATGGAACAATTCAAACGGTTGTTAGTACAAATGCATTAGAATTAGGAGTCGATATTGGTCAATTACAGGCGTGTATTATGACAGGCTATCCAGGGAATATTGCCAGCGCTTGGCAGCAGGCAGGACGCGCAGGAAGAAGGCAGGATGAGGCATTAATTATTTATGTGGCACAATCGTCTGCACTCGATCAATATGTTGTCAATCATCCATTATTTTTACTTGGCAGTACACCTGAGGAGGCACGTATTTATCCTGAAAATATGCTTATTTTAATGGATCATTTAAAATGTGCAGCCTTTGAGCTACCATTTTCCATAGACGATACATATGGCGAATATGACATTCAGGAATTACTGGCCTATTTAGCAGAAGAAGGGATTGTCTTTAAAACAAGCGATAAATGGCATTGGATGAGTGATCGTTTCCCAGCTCATGATATTAGCCTGCGCTCCGCCTCACAGGAAAATGTAGTAATTATTGATATATCTACACCAGCGCAAACAAAGGTGATTGGTGAAATGGATCGTCATAGTGCGATGACATTATTACATGAGGAAGCGATTTATTTGCATCAAGGCATTCAGTTTCAAGTGGAGAAGCTGGATTGGGAGGAAAAGAAGGCCTATGTACGTGAGGTAGATGTTGATTACTATACAGATGCAAATCTTGCAGTAGAAATGAAGGTGCTAGAGGAAGATCGTAGCCGACACTACGTAGGCGGCACAATTAGCTTTGGCGATGTTGGCTTAGTCGCACAGGCAACCATTTTTAAAAAGATACGCTTTGGCACGCATGATAATATTGGGTCAGGGCCGATTCATTTGCCGCCAGATGAAATGCATACAAATGCGTCATGGCTATCCTTTGCAGCACCGGAAAAATGGACAGAGGAGGAGCTAACAGATGCTATGACAGGAGCAGCCTATGCAATGAATGCCTTTATACCATTATTTATCCAATGTGATAGCAGCGATGTTGCGGTTGTGCCTCAGGTCAAGGCAACCCATAATGAGCGTCCAACATTTTTTATTTATGATAAATATCCAGGTGGTATTGGGCTCAGTGAAAAGGTCTATGATTTATGGGAGGATTTATTAGCAAAGACACAGCAGCATGTTATAAATTGCCCTTGTGAATCAGGCTGTCCATCTTGCATTGGCGCACAGGACGCTGTATTAAGTGTCAAAAATAAAGTTGTGAAATTGCTTCAATTGCTAAACGCTTTTTAGTCGCGGGTAAATGTCCCTTTATCGCAGGTATTAGGCTACGCTTCACGCGTAAACATCCTCCCATCGCGGGTATTTGCTGTGATAGCGCGGGTAAGTGAATCGTTTGAATGCACCGAATAGTCATGGTAATCTTGCAAGAACTACTACATGCAGAAAAAGAGTGAATGCTATGTCTTACGAAAATAAAATACTACAAATGAAAAAAATGCTCGGTAAAAAATCAACGACTCAGCCAAAAATACAACAACCAGCCTATCAAAAGCCTGCAAAACCAAGCTATACAGAGCAATGGGAAAAGGCGGGGCTCACGGTTGTAGAAAATGATTTTGGCATTGTCTTTAAGCGACAGGTAAGCTATCCATTTTCGTATCAGCATGGTGATTATCAATTGCAATCCTTTTTGGATGCTGTGCAAAAGTGGCAGGCTGCGGACTTTGACCATCCTTATGCGCTTGATAGTGATGAACGTGTGCTGTTTTTTGATACAGAAACAACGGGCTTAAAGGGCGTGGGCACACATATTTTTTTGCTTGGCTTTTTAGAGGTAACAGCGGACAGCTTTATGCTGACGCAATATATTCTTGCTGATCCTGCCCATGAAGCAGCATTGCTGTTTGAATCCAAACTTTGGCAAAAAACGGCAACGGTTATTACGTATAATGGCAAAAGCTTTGATTGGCCACAGCTTGAAACGCGCTGGACATTGCATCAAAAAACATTACCAAAATTACGTACACAGCGACATATTGATTTATTGCATAGTTCGAAGCGTTTATGGAAAAATGATATGGAACGCTTAAAATTAAAAGCTGTGGAGGAAGAGAAGCTTGGCTTTTCCCGTGTGGGCGATATTCCTGGCTATCTCGCACCAATTATTTATTTAGATGCTGTGAAAAGTGGTATACCAGATGCCTTACTAAAGGTGCTGTATCATAATGAGTGGGATTTACTTTCATTAATTACGCTTTATAGTCACTCTACACATTTATTGTTTGAGGACAATCAGGAGGAATCGGCAAAAACCTTTACCAATATTGGGAAGTGGTATGGCGATTTAAAGGAAAGTACACAAAGTGTTAAAGTGTTAGAAAGGGTGACAGCGCAATTTAATGAGCTAGAGGCGGGCAATGCACACTATTATTTAGCGTTACAGCATAAGAAAAATAAACGCTATAGTGAAGCGATTGATGCTTTTGTGGCATCTCTCCATTTTGTGCAACCAAGAACAAAGTTGCATGCGCTTGAGCAGCTAGCCATACTTTATGAGCATCAAATGAAGGATTATGAGCAGGCCCTTTATTATACGCAAGAAGGCATACAATTAATCCAAAATAATGAGCAATGGAGAGTAGAACAAAAACAAAAATGGGCAATTTCCTGGGAAAAGCGATTACACAGATTAGGAAATAAGAAATAATTTCCTAGGTAAACGCAAGAAACGACAACTTTTGCCTTACAATTGGTGCTTTCAGACGATATAATGTGAGGAAGTATGGTATAATGAATTCGTGTATGTAGTGTGAGGAAGGGCGATGCAAATGGACATTAAATTAACGTCAAAAATGATCCTTGAAAAGGAATTTAAAAAGAATTTTAAAGGCTACAATGTGGAAGAAGTCGATTCTTTTCTTGATGAAATTATTCAAGATTATGAAACGTTTGAAAAAGTGGTGGCCCAACTACGTGAAGAAAATGGACAACTAAAAGAGGAAAATAGACAGCTAAAAGAAGAAATCGATAGTACACCAAAACGACAACCGATTGCATCGGCAGCGGCTGGTACAACGAATTTTGATATTTTAAAGCGTCTTTCTAATTTAGAAAAGCATGTATTTGGCAGTAAGCTCTATGAATAAATTTGTTCAATAATATTGTCTTTAATATAAAACTTTAGTATAATATTTTGTATCATCATGAAATTCTGGTAATCGCTGCGGCGCTAGACGTCGTAGAGGAAAGTCCATGCTCACACGGTTCTGAGATGACCGTAGTGTTCGTGCTTACTGAAAAAATAAGGTAAGGCAGCTATTATAGCTGACGGCGGAAGGAAAACCTAAGTCTTCGGATATGGTTGAAACTTCCTGAAAGTGCCACAGTGACGAAGCTTGCTTGGAAACTGGCAAGGTGGAACGAGGTAAACCCCACGAGTGAGAAACCCAAATTATGGTAGGGGCACTCTCTAGAAGGAATTGAACGGATAGAGGGACAGAGTTTGCTCTGTAGATAGATGATTACCACCTGATCGTACGAGGCATCAAGCTGTTTGAGTACCCAGGAACAAAACATGGCTTATGGAATTTTTTGATGCTTATCTACAAAATAACAAACGCTCTCCAATTCGGTGGAGAGCTTTTCTTTTGAGCTTATCTTGCTTCAATGGCTGTATCAACTCCCGCTGAGGTAAGATAGAACTTTGAGCGGATGTCACGGATTTGGCAGAGGCACTTTTCAAGTGAGTTCACAAAATCCGGCTACAATTATGCGAAGTATAATTGATAAGGAAAAGTAACCTCGTTAGTCAAGTCTTGGTATACGCGATACGTTTGAGAATAGGCAAAATGTTAGTCAAGCCCCTATCGCTACCTTCGAAGTCATAACACCTGAAGACGGTTATCGCATCATAATTTAAGATAAATTTGTATACATACGAGTTGGTCTACTGGAAATACCCTAATGAGGGGGAGTATAAAAAGATAGGATGGAGCGGGACATGAACGAAGTGAATAATTGGGAAAGTAAGGATGCATTCAGTTTGATTTCAAAATGCCCTACTACCTTAATCTTTAAAATCTTCGAAAATGTATCTGAAGGCATCATGATTACTGATGAAAATAAAAAAATAATAATGGTTAATCCTGCCTTTGAATTTGTAACAGGCTACACACGTGACGATGTTGTAGGAAAAACGCCAGCCGTTTTACAATCAGGTGTACATGAATTGCCATTTTATTTAAAAATGTGGGAACAGATACGACAAGAAGGTATTTGGCAAGGAGAAATATGGAATCGCCGTAAAACAGGGGATCTATATCCTGAATGGCTAACGATTATGCGCGTAACCGATGATAAGGGAGAGATTGTAAATTATTGTGGTATTTTCACAGATTTGTCTGAACGAAAAATTGTTGAAAATGAATTAGAAAAACGTTTGTTAACCGATTCATTAACAGATGTATCCAATCGATTTGCATATATTGAAAGAATGGATAGCCTGCTGGAATCAACGGCTACTGTTTCTCGTTCAGTACAGCATGCTGTTTATTTTTTAGATTTGGATCGCTTTAAGCAAATTAATGATACATTAGGTCATACTGTTGGGGATTTTCTTTTAACGGAAGTGGCGAAACGTTTAAAAAAGCTGCTGAAAAATAAAGATATTATCGCTCGATATGGCGGAGATGAGTTTGTTATTACATTAACAAATGTTAAAAATATAAAAGAAGCCGCAAAGTTCGCAGAGCAGATTATTCATACGATTGAACAGCCAATCAAGGTGAATAATCAAGAGATTTTTATTTCTACAAGTGTTGGCATTAGCATATATCCAACAGATGGGAAAAAAACTGAGGAACTGATTAATTGCGCGGATAAGGCTATGAGCTATTCAAAAAACAATGGCGTAAACGGCTATGCCTTCTATTTTGATGAACTGCATACAGATGCACAGCGTGTTTTATTGCTAGATACAGAGCTAAGAAAAGCGATTGAAAGCCGTGAGTTTGAGCTTTATTTTCAGCCTAAAGTTACAATACAAAATGAACAAATTCAAGGTTTAGAGGCACTTATTAGATGGAACAACGAGAGGCTAGGATTTGTATCCCCAGCAGAGTTTATCCCGTACGCAGAGGAAACGGGCTTAATTATTCCACTAAGTGAGGCCATTATTGAAAAAGCATGTGAGGCTGTTAGTGAAATGCAACAATACGGCTGGAAAATTCCAATAGCCATTAATATTTCGAGCATTCACTTTAAACAGCAAAACTTTTTAGAGTCTATACAAGTAATACTTGAACGCTATAATATGCCCGCGAGTAATTTTGAAATTGAAGTAACAGAGCGCACGGTGATGAATAGTGCGAATGAAACCGTCAGCAAGCTAGTGCGTTTAAAGCAATTAGGCTTTAAAATTTCTATCGATGATTTTGGCACAGGCTATTCATCTTTAAGCTATTTAGTGCGCTTCCCATTGGATTGTTTGAAAATTGATCGCAGCTTTATTCAGCATATTGGCTCACTCGCTGAAAAGCAGGCAGTGGTAGATGCCATTATTCAAATGGCTCATCGACTTAAAATGAAAGTTGTAGCAGAGGGTGTAGAACAAGCACAGCAAGTGGATATACTACGTAAAATGAACTGTGATATTATCCAAGGTTATTATTACAGCAAGCCATTACCAATAAACGAGCTTTTAGAGTTTATGGAGTATTGGGAAATTGAGCATCAAGGAAGGAAATAATCTTATGGCAAACTATCAATTAGTAGCTACAGCTGCAATGGGCTTAGAGGCAATTGTAGCACAAGAAGTTAAGGCACTTGGCTATGAAACAACCGTTGATAATGGCAAAGTATATTTTAATGGAGATGAAACAGCGATTGCGCGCACTAATTTATGGTTGCGTGTAGCAGATCGTGTCAAAATCGTTGTAGGACAATTTCCAGCAAAATCGTTTGAGCAATTATTTGAAAGTGTGAAAGCACTCCCTTGGGAAAAATATTTACCAGTGGATGCTGCCTTCCCAGTATCAGGGAAGTCCGTAAAATCGAAATTATTTAGTGTACCTGATTGTCAAGCCATTACCAAAAAAGCAATCGTTGAGCGAATGAAGCAGCATTATAAGCGTCTTGGCTTTTTAGACGAATCTGGTGCAACATATAAAATTGAGGTTTCAATTTTAAAAGATGTGGCGACACTAACAATTGATACATCTGGTGCTGGCTTGCATAAGCGTGGCTATCGTCAGGCACAGGGTGAAGCACCATTAAAGGAAACATTAGCAGCAGCGCTTGTACAAATCTCAAAATGGAATCCAAATCGTCCGTTTGTTGATCCGTTCTGCGGTTCTGGAACGATTGCATTGGAAGCGGCGATGCTTGGACAAAATATAGCACCAGGCTATAATCGTGAATTTATTTCAGAGCAATGGTCGTGGATGAAAGCTGCCATTTGGGATACTGTTCGTGATGAAGCTGAAAGTTTAGCAAATTACGATCAGCCATTAGAAATTATTGGCTCAGACATTGACCATCGCATGGTCAGCATTGCACAAGAAAATGCGATGGAAGCAGGCTTTGGTGAGTTGATTACGTTTAAGCAAATGCAGGCACGCGATTTTACCACGCAATTAACGGATGGTGTGATGATTGGGAATCCGCCATATGGAGAACGTATTGGTGATGTAGAAGTCGTAGAGCAGGTAATCCGTGATCTCGGTAAAGTGATGAAAAACTATCCAACTTGGTCTGTCTATATGCTATCTTCCATGAAAAATTTTGAAGAATTATATGGTCGACAAGCGACGAAAAAGCGGAAATTATTTAATGGCTTTATCGAAACAAATTATTATCAATTCTGGGGTCAAAAATCTAAAAGAGATTAACGAATACTAACGGAAGATAAGGTTTTTTCTTATCTTCCGTTTCGTCGCGTATAATAGGAACAGATTGTTAGAGGGGGAACATCAATTGCGTAAATCTTTACCATTTGCATTATCAAAGGATCGTTCGTTTTTTGAATCATTAGGTGATTGGATGGGCGATGTTCTTTATGACGAATTACCTGAAAAAGGCTTCGAATGCCGTGATGAACAAATATTTATGGCTTATCAAATTGAACAAGCACTGAAAGAAAAAAATGTGCTTTTTGCAGAAGCAGGTGTGGGTACTGGTAAAACGATTGCTTATTTGCTACCAGCTATTTCCTATGCACGCTACACAGGCAAGCCTGCACTTATTGCTTGTGCCGATGAAACTTTAATCGACCAGCTTGTGAAAGAGGGCGGCGATATTTATAAGCTTCAGCAAACATTAGGGCTCGATATTGATGTTCGTCTTGCAAAATCAAGAGATCAGTACTTATGCTTAAAACGTTTTGAGGAGGCAGAAAAAGTAGAAACAGATGAGTGGATCGATGATATTGCCTTTTCTATTCCTGACGGTGTCTATGCACAGGGCTCGATGATTGCTGTTCATCCATATGGGGAACGGAGCGATTATCCAACGGTGAGCGATGAAGATTGGCAAAAAGTCAACTACAACGCGATTATGCAATGCTCTGTTTGTGACCTTCGTAATCGCTGTGGGCAAACATTACATCGTGCCCATTATCGTAAATCTACAGATCTTGTTATTTGCTCACAAGACTTTTTAATGGAGCATTTAGCGACAAAAGAATCTCGTGAGCGTGAGGGGCAGCTTGCACTACTGCCTGAAGTATCAATGATTGTGCTAGATGAGGGACATCTATTAGAGTATGCGGCGCAAAAGGCAATGACTTATAAAGTGCAGGCAACAACGATTGTTAATTTATTAGAGCGCTTAATGGTGGATGGTGTGCGAGAGCGCACGCTATATGCAATGGAAAAGCTACAGGACGATCATGAGCTATTTTTTGACCAGGTACGTGATGATGTTGTGGCGTCCAATGAGGATCGTAAACGTATTAATAAATCAGCAACACTATTAGCATATGGTAAGCAGCTAATAGATGATGTTGAAGCATTGATGGAGGAATTTGTCTTTGAGTCAGAGATGTATATGATTCCTGAATATGAATTAAATATGGCAGAAGAATATTTAGAGCAATATGAGGCTTCCTTACGTATTTTTATTGCACAGGGCGATGCGGTGGACTGGTTAGAGGAAACAGATGGCGAGGAAACGCTTGTTATTATGCCTCGACTTATTACAGAAGTTTTAGCAGAAAAATTATTTTCTAAAAAGCTGCCAATTGTTTTTTCATCAGCAACATTAGCTGTCAATAAAGATTTCTCATATATTGCCTATAGTTTAGGGATTCGAGATTATCAATCATTTTCTGTCCCTTCGCCATTTGATTATGAAGAAGTGATGAAAATTTATTTACATGAACTTGCTCAAAACGACAAAGCAGCGCGTGTTCAGCAGCTTTTGCGCAATGGTGAAAAGACATTGATTTTATTTAAGTCAAAGCAGGCGATGTTAAACTTTAAGGAGCAATTGCCGTTGATGGAGCGTATGCATGTTGCATTTGAAGGAGATCGAGAGCTATCAGCTATTGTGCGAGATTTCCAGGAAGGAACGATTAAAACATTATGCTCCTATCATTTATGGGAAGGTTTAGATTTACCTGAGGAAGCTTTAACGCGTGTCATTATTTATGACCTGCCATTCCCACCACATGATCCATTATTTGATGCCAAGCGTACATTTGCAGAAAACCCATTTGAAGAGGTGGAGTTACCTTTTATGCAACTCCGCTTGCAGCAAGGGATGGGGCGTTTAATCCGCACCTCAAATGACCATGGTGATATTCATATTTTATTAAACGAAGAGGAACAAAAACAGCGGGCAGCCTTTGACAATATTTTAGCGGTTGTTCCAGAAATAAAGTAGTGAAAAAAGCAAGTTTGCCTAGAAAGCAAGCTTGCTTTTTTGTTATATTAAAATAACTAAATTCGTTCAGGTAAATAATGTTATTTTTAAGAAGGTGTTGAATATTTCTCTTTTAAACTATATAGTTGTTAGTTGTGTAATGAATTTTGATAAAATAAAATGTTTTTTGTATTGAAAATGATTTCACAAAAGGTTTATAATGATGACAAGAATTTTTTAAGAATAGTCATATTGTTGGTTAGCTATTCTTTGATAGGGGGCTTAATCCTGTCGAACGTTCAATCATTGTGTAGAAAATATACAAATCTATCAGCAGCAGATATTGAGAAGTTACTTGAACTAGAAGCTACATTAGCGTACTATGCTGAGCTGACGGATTGTTATATGTTCATCGATTGTATGTTAGAAAATTTACCACATGCAATTGTTGTGGCAGAGGCATTCCCAAAGAAGGAAATTGGTTTATACGAAAAATCTGTTATTGGAAAATTCGTATTTGAAAGCTTTGAACCAGCCGTCTTCGCTGCGTTTAAGCATAAAGAAAAGTCATCCATCTCCAGAGCTGTAACACAGGAGGGCATCACGGTAGAGCAGTATGTTGTGCCAATCTTGAATGTGCAGCAGCAAGTGATTGCAGTGTTAATTCAGGAAAAAATGGTGAAGATGCAAACAACACCAAAGGATGATTTTCACAATATGCCCTTTGCCTTAATTGAGCATATTGTAGAGCCAAATTCTCAGCCGATGCCAGTTGTATCAGATTTATTGGTAGAGTCGATTATTTTAACAAATCATGAAAACAAAGTGATTTATAGTAATCCTGCAGGCTATCGATTCATTTCTGAGCTATCAGGATTGGAAAACTTTGATAATGTTGCATTGGATAAAATGTTACCGTTTTTACAAGAAGTCTATGATCAAGGCGACGATGTCTTTTTCCTAGAAATTACGATTGAGCGTAAATCCTTTATTGTCAAGAAAATTCCAATTCGCAGTCAACATGATAAAGTTACACTGCTAATTATTCATGATCTTACAGAGCTAAAGCTGAAGGAAAATGAACTGATGATGAAAACATTTGCGATACGGGAAATTCACCATCGTGTGAAAAATAATCTGCAAACGGTAACAAGCCTACTACGCTTGCAAATGCGAAATGACTCATCTGCTGCGAATGCAAGTGCTTTTCAAGAGGCATTAAATCGAATATATAGTATTTCATCTGTTTATGAGCTTATTTTAGAAAATGAGGATAACGCCGAAGAGAAGGTAGATGTTATCGCATTAGCTAAAAAAATTGGTCATAAAATGATTGGTACATCCAATACAGCCACAATTCAACTAGCCTTTCAGCATGATAATATGCAGCTATTTTGTCATTCGAAAAAGGCAGTATCGCTTGCACTCATTATTTGTGAGCTATTGCAAAATGCATTAAAGTATGCATTTATCGGTCGCAAGGAAGGAACGATTGATATTCAATTTATGCAGGAAGATTGCAATATTGTGCTTCATATTTCTGACAACGGCGTTGGAATGCAAGAAGTGAAGGCATCTTTCGGTATGGAGATAATCACAAGGCTTGTGGAATATGATTTAGCTGGCTCATTTTCAATTATCCCTAGTGAAGAAGGTACACACACTCAAATTCAGTTTCCTGTAAGTGAGGAGGTATTTATCGTAAATGGCTAGGAAAGTTATGATTGTCGAAGATGAATCACTGATTGCAATTGATTTAAAGTTTATGCTAGAAGATAATGGCTACGAGGTCGTAGCGCAAGCAAATAATGGCGAAGCTGCCATTGAGCTAGCCTTTTTGCATAAGCCACAGTTAATTTTAATGGATATTAAAATGCCTAAGCTGGACGGCTTAAAGGCAAGTAAAATTATTGAACAACAGCTTGGTATACCTGTTCTTTTCATCTCAGCGTATAGTGAGAAAGAATTGTTGCTATATATGAAACAAGATAATATATTAGGCTATGTAATGAAACCGTTTTCCGAAAAAAATGTGTTGCCTGTATTAGAGGTTGCATTCCATCAAATTGATAAATTCAACCGACTCAATGGAGAGCTTTTACATAAGGAAACACAATTAGAAAAGCGAAAAGTCATCGAACGCGCAAAGGGCTTGCTGATGCAGGCTGAAAATATAAGCGAGGACGAGGCTTATCGTAAAATTCGCAATGAAAGTATGCAAACACAGCAGGAAATGGTGCATATCGCCAAACAAATTATTCATACCTTACAAGTCAATAGTTGAAGCAAAGGCGCTTTAAAGAGATTTTTTCTTTAAAGTGCCTTTTTTTATATATATTAATTCATTAAAAAAGGGGTGATGAGTAGGATGGCAATGATAGGAACGGTTATCGTTTATATTATTATGATTTGTGCAGTTTTAGGGGCAATTGGAGCAATCCGAGATGCTGAGTATGGCATTGGTAAAGAATTTATGAATGGTATACATACAGTTGGGCATATTTTTGTCCCTGCAGCAGGAATCATGGCAGCTATACCTTACTTAACATGGTTTATTAGTCATTTTATTAGTCCGATTTTTGAATTTATTGGTGCAGACCCCGCGATTGCAGCGACAACCATTTTAGCTTCGGATATGGGTGGTTACCAATTAGCCAATGCTTTAAAAGAGTCCTATGAGGGATGGGTGATGGCTCTTGTTGTTGGCTTTATGTCAGGTGCTACCATTGTTTTCTCCATTCCAATGGGGCTTGCGATGCTAGACAAGCGTGATCATAAATATATGGCACTAGGCATTATGGCTGGTGTATTAACAATTCCGATTGGTGCATTTATTTCATCGGTTATGATCGTGCTATTTAACACGGAAGTCCGTGAAGTGATTAGTACAACAGAGGCTCCAGCATATGTATTTGCGATTTCAATTTTACAAATATTAATTAATTTATTGCCTTTATTTATTTTTGTTATTTTAATCGCATTAGGCTTAAAGCTTGTGCCAAATGCAATGATTACAGGCTTTATGCTGTTTGGACGCATTATGGATGCGGGGATTAAGCTTGTCCTTGTTTTCTCAATTGTTGAAATTTTTACAGGTCTTTTTACCAAGATTTTTGGTGTATGGGGCTTCGATCCGATTATGGCTGATGAGATCGATCAATTCCGTGCATTGGAAACAGCAGGCTATATCGGGATTATGCTAGCGGGAGCCTTCCCAATGGTGTATTTAATCCGAAAATATGCTTCGAAACCGCTTGAGGCTGCTGGTAAAAAATTAGGCTTATCCTCAGTAGGAAGTGCTGGAATTTTAGCAACTGTTGCCAATATTTTAGCAATGTTTACACTTGTACGCCAAATGCCACCAAAGGATAAAGTTATTAATATTGCATTTGGAGTATGTGCGGCATTTTTATTAGGCGACCATTTATCATTTACAGCTAACTTCCAGCCAACAATTATTTTACCTGTAATTGCTGGTAAGTTTTTAGCAGGTGTGATTGCGATTATTTTAGCGTATAAGCTATCTGTTCCAACGGCTTTAAAGCTAGAAATTGAAGATCGCAAGGCAGGCATTATTAAAGAGGGCGAATATTTAACAGATCAAAAATCTGAATAAAGAAGGGCAAGGTGATAGCAGGTGAGTGAAGAAAAGAAACGGTTTATTCAGGAGTTTGTGCCGGGGAAGCAGCTAACATTAAGTCATTTAATTGCCAATCCTGATCCTGACATGTTTCAAAAGCTTGGCATACAAGAAGCAGGTGCGCTTGGTATTATGACCTGTACGCCAAGTGAAACGGTTATTATCGCAGGAGATTTAGCGACAAAGGCTGCCAATGTCAAATTAGGCTTTTTAGATCGTTTTACAGGCAGTCTTGTTATTGTTGGCAGTGTGTCAGAGGTGGAAATGGCAATGCTAGAAATTAATCGTTTTTTATCTGAGGTATTAGGCTATACACCATCGAAAATAACGAAGTCATAGGATGTGTCATATGAAAAATCGAGTAATGATAATAGGTGGTGTACAGGCAGGAAAGTCAACATTGATGAATACCTTGCTAGGCAAAGAAAGCACAGCCAATAAAACACAGGCACTCGTTTATGATGACTGGATTGTTGATACACCGGGTGAATATATTGAAAACCCTATGTATTACAGAAATATTATGGCAACATCATTGGAAGTGACACATGTTATTTATTTACAGGATGCAACATCAGCTAAAAGCGTGTTTCCACCGCAATTTAGCTTAGGCATCCCTAAAATCCAAATAGGCGTGATTACGAAAATTGATGCACCAAATGCAGATGTTGAACGGGCAACTGAGTTACTAAAAAATGTCATCACGCAAGGTGCTATTGTCAAAACCTCTTCATGGAAAAAGCAGGGCGTGGAGTTTATAGCGCCGCTTATCCAGCTTCGTACTAATGAGGAAATTCGTCAATATGTCAAGGATTGCGATAGTCCGTATCTCATGTATTACCCATAGTGGTGAGAGGAGGCATAGGGTGAAAACTGAAAAAATATATAGTGCAGGCATTGATATTGGAACAAGCACCACAAAAATGGTTGTCAGTCGTTTTCTATTAAAAAATGTGGCAGGCGTTACACATGTGCCAAGAATTGAAATTATTGAGAAAACAGTGTTGCATCAAAGTCCTATTATTAAAACACCGTTTCTAAATAAAGACATGATTGATATGCAAAAAATTGAAGCATTTATTTTTCAGCAATATCAATTGGCACAAATTGCACCAACAGATATTTCAACAGGAGCCATTATTATTACAGGTGAATCTGCCACAAAGGAAAATGCACGTGAGGTTGTTCATACGATTGCAGATGGCGCTGGTCATTTTTTAGTTGCTACCGCGGGACCTGATTTAGAGAGCATTATTGCTGCAAAAGGTGCAGGTACATTACAGCAATCAAAGAATTCATCCAAAGTCATTGCCAATATTGATATTGGCGGAGGCACTGCCAATATTGCGGTGATGCAGTTTGGCGAAGTAATTGGTACTTGCACCTTGCATGTTGGTGGTAGATTGATTGAGTTTCAGGCTGGCAAAATTCAATCAATCTCTCCACCGCTCATGCGATTGATGGAAAAATGGCCTCAGCCGTTAGCTGTTGGTGATTCAGCAGAGGATGTGCGAGTGTCACAATGTGTGGAAGAAATGGTTAAGACACTTGCCATGATTTTACACGGTCAATGTCAGGATGAAGGGCATCCATTATTGCTAGGGCATTTACCAAACTGGCATAAACCAGTAGATGCTATCGTCTTTTCTGGTGGTGTAGCTTCCTGCATTTATGAAAATGACTGCACACAGCGTCAATATGATGATCTTGGTGAGAAATTAGCGAAGATGCTGCTACAGCATGAACAGCTCCAATCATTTTTATGGTTACAGCCAAAGGAAACAGCACGTGCCACAGTAACAGGTGCTGGCACACAAACAACTGACATTAGCGGAGCAACAATTCAAGTGGATGCCGAGGTGTTACCGTTAAAAAATGTACCTGTCTTCAACTGTCATATAGATGCATCAATAGACTTTCACACGACAGTGAAGACAGCCGTAGAGCGGGCAGATGATTTATTTACCATACAGGATAATCGTTCACCATTTGCCCTCTATTTTAGTGAATTGCCTTATTTGAGCTTTCAGGATGTCCAGACATTGTGTCAGGCGATTTTGCAGCATTTGGCAATAAAATGCTCCAAGGACATACCAATTATCATAGTCATTCAATCAGATTATGCAAAAATTATTGGTCAAACGATACAGGCAATTGATCCTACAGTGCCAATACTTTGCATCGATCAAATTAAAGTGGATACAGGCGATTATATCGACATTGGAGAGGTTCTGCCATCTGGCGTTGTACCTGTTGTTGTCAAAACACTTGCCTTCCACTCAAAGTAAGGAGGATGAATGTGAATCTATCGGTGATATTTGGTGGAGAAAAATATAATTTTCAATCATTAAAAGATGTAATGGCAAAGGCCAATGAAGAAAAATCAGGTGATCAGCTAGCAGGCATTGCTGCTGAATCCGTACAGCAACGCATTGCCGCAAAGGCTGTGCTCAGTGAGCTATTAGTAAAAGATATTCGAGAAAATCCATTAGTGCCAAAGGAAAATGATGAGGTTTCACGCATTATTGAAGGTGATGTGAATGAACAAATCTATGGCGAAATTAAAAACTGGAGCATTGAGCAGCTCCGAGAGTATATTTTATCGAATGACACAGGTGATCGTGAGCTAAAGCGTTTAAGCAAAGGCATGAATTCTGAAATTATTGCGGCTGTCACAAAGCTGATGTCTAATTTAGACCTTGTTCATGCTGCCAATAAAGTGGAAATTTTATCAACCTGTAATATTACGATTGGGCAAAAGGGGACATTGTCTTCAAGGCTCCAGCCAAACCATCCAACAGACAATATTGATGGCATTATTGCTTCGCTAAAGGAAGGGCTATCCTACGGTATTGGTGATGCTGTTATTGGCATTAACCCTGTGGATGATTCTGTTGAAAGTGTTAAAAAGGTGTTGACTGCGACAAAGGAATTTATCAATGAATGGTCGATTCCTACGCAAAACTGTGTATTGGCACATATTACAACACAGATGAAGGCAATTAAGCAGGGCGCACCCGCAGATATGATTTTCCAAAGTATTGCTGGTACTGAAATTGCGAACCGTTCGTTCGGTATTTCTGCGGATTTAATTCGTGAAGCAGAGGAGCTTATTAAAAAGCAAGGGACAGGAACAGGTCCAAACCTCTTTTATTTTGAAACAGGACAAGGCTCAGAGCTATCGGCAGAGGCTCATATGGGCATTGACCAAGTAACACTAGAATCTCGCAATTATGGCTTTGCAAGACATTTTAATCCTTATATTGTCAATACAGTTGTTGGCTTTATCGGTCCAGAGTATTTATACAATAATAAACAAGTGATTCGAGCAGGTCTAGAAGATCATTTTATGGGTAAGATGCATGGCATTCCAATGGGTGTGGATATTTGCTATACGAACCATATTAAGGCAGACCAAAATGATATTGAGGATTTAAGCGTGCTATTAACAGCAGCAGGCGTCAACTTTATTATTGCTGCACCGATGGGTGATGATGTGATGCTCAATTATCAATCCATGAGCTTCCATGATGTGGCTACATTACTCCAAACATTTGGTAAAAAACCAGCACCAGAATACTTAGCATGGTTAGAGAAAATGGGCATTTATGAAAATGGTCGACTTTCAGCAAGAGCTGGTGATTTATCTATTTTTGAAAGGTAGGTGAGTCGAGTGAATGAACAAATAGTATCGATGATTACGCAGCTTGTCATGGAAAAAATGGCGCAAAGTGCAGATAGTCAAGCAGCTAAAGCAACGGCTGCTCCAACAGCACAGCCACTTATTCAATTTTATGATAAGCCAGCGAACTCGCAGCACAGTATAACAGAGCCTGAAGCAGCAGCATCCGAACCATTAATTAAGCTATATCAGCATGGGCAGCTCCATACAGCGTCTACAACGCTTGAGCAGCCATTACCAGAAGCTGCACCAGCGCAGCCATTTCAATTTGATACAGCGCCATTGAATGATAGTGTGCAGGCAGCCCAAAAAAACACACCTGCGCGAATTGGTGTAGGCAGGGCAGGAACACGACCAAAAACAAAAACATGGTTAAAATTCCGACTCGATCATGCAGCAGCAGTGGATGCCGTATATGGTGAAGTATCGGAGGAGCTACTACAAAAGCTGAATGTGTTTCAAGTAACAACAAAAGTGATAGATAAAGAGGAATATATTACAAGACCTGATTTAGGTCGTCGCTTATCGGATGAAGCAAAAGCATTGATTCAGCAAAAATGTAAAGCGCAGCCCACTGTACAAATTATTATTTCCAATGGCTTAAGTGCCAGTGCCATTGAGGAAAATGTACAAGACGTTTACCTAGCCCTTCAGCAAAGCTTAAACAATTTAAATATTGATATGGGGACAACGTTCTATATTGATAAAGGGCGTGTTGCCTTAATGGATGAAATTGGTGAGGTATTACAGCCAGATGTCGTTGTTTATTTAATTGGTGAGCGTCCTGGTCTTGTATCGGCTGAATCCATGAGCGCGTACTTATGCTATAAGCCAAGAATTGGCACGGTGGAGGCGGAGCGCATGGTTATTTCCAATATCCATAAAGGTGGTATTCCGCCATTAGAGGCTGGCGCTTATCTTGGAACAGTCGTACAAAAAATCTTGCATTATCAGGCAAGTGGTGTAGAGCTTGTCGCAAAAGAAGGTTAGGGGGCTAATAAGATGAATCCTCAAAAAATTATGGCACAAATTTTAGCAATGCAAACTATTCCAAGGGTTAATAGTGAATTAGCGCAGCAGCTAGCTTTAAAGCCATCGCACCATAGCATTGGGCTTGTGACACTCACCATTGATGATGTTGCCTATGTAGCATTAGATGAAGCAACGAAAAAAGCAGATGTGGATGTTGTCTATGCGAAAAGCTTCTATGCTGGAGCAGCACATGCATCTGGCCCATTATCAGGAGAGGTAATTGGCATTATTGCTGGCAGTTCACCAGATGAGATTCGTAGCGGACTAGACGCCATTCAGCAAAAAATTCAATTTGATACGTATTTTGAAGCCATTAATAATAATGATAATCATGCATTGTTTGCACATACAGTAGCTAGCTGTGGTACGTATCTTGCTGAGGTGGCAAATGTCAAAGTAGGCACACCCCTTGCATATGTAATCGCCCCACCACTAGAGGCAGTTGTTGGCTTAGATGCAGCATTAAAGGCGGCAGACGTAGAGCTAAAGGTGTTCTTTGGCCCTCCATCAGAAACCAATTTTGGCGGCGGCTTACTAAGCGGCAGTCAATCATCCTGCGAGGCTGCGGCAAATGCCTTTAGAGAAGCCATTGAACAGATAGCAAGAAACCCAGTGATCTAGAAGGGAGGCGGCTTTATGGCCACATTAGACAAAGACTTATTAGCGATTCAGGAAATGAGAGATGCCGTGAAGCAGGCGAATACAGCACAGGCTGCCTATATGCAGTTTTCACAGCAACAAGTAGATAGCATTGTAAAGGCAGTGGCAGATGCGGCATTTAAGGAAGCAGATCGTTTAGCTAAAATGGCTGTGCAAGAAACAGGAATGGGTGTCCCAAATCATAAAAAAATAAAAAATGAAGTAGCTTCACGAGATGTCTTTGAAGATATTAAAGATTTAAAGACAGTTGGCATTGTTGGCTATGACCGCATGAAAAAAGTAGCGGAAATTGCGAGCCCCTTTGGCGTGATTGCAGGTATTGTACCGACGACAAACCCAACGTCTACAGCTATTTTTAAAACATTAATTTCATTAAAAACAAGAAATGCGCTTATTATTAGCCCACATCCATATGCGGTGAAATGTACAAAAGAGGCTTTGGATATTTGTCGAGTAGCTGCAGAGCAAGCAGGTGCACCAGAGGGCTTACTACACTGTTTAACAATGTCATCCATGGAAGCAACCCAGCAGCTAATGAAGCATCCTGATGTACATTTAATTTTAGCAACTGGTGGTGGTGCACTTGTCAAAGCTGCCTATAGCTCAGGCAAGCCAGCTTACGGTGTAGGTCCTGGGAATGTACCCGCTTATATTGAAAAATCGGCTACTATTCAAAAGGCTGTGCGCCAGCTTGTGCAAAGTAAATCATTTGATAATGGGACAATTTGTGCAACAGAGCAGTCCATTATTGTCGATAAAGCGATTGCTGAGGTCGTGCTAACAGAATTGAAGAATAATCATGCCTATATTTTAAATGCCGAGGAAAAGGCGAAGATGGAGCAGTTGATTTCGCCAGTACCAGGGAAAGTAAACCCTAAAATTGTTGGTAAATCTGCCGTTAGCCTAGCACAGTCTGCTGGCATTACAGTACCAGCAGATACGAAAGTGCTTGTTGGATTGGAAACAATGATTGGCAAAAATATACCATTTTCACTTGAAAAGCTATCACCAATCTTTGCACTTTATATAGTAGAAAACAGTACAGAAGCCAAGCAAGTTATGATTGACCTGCTAAATATTGGCGGACGTGGACATACATGCTCCATCCATACAGAAAATACAGCATTAGCAGAACAATTCTCTGTTGAATTACCTGTATCTCGCATTGTGGTGAATACATTATCATCCATCGGTGCAGTAGGCGGTACAACAGGCTTAGCACCATCCTTTACATTAGGCTGTGGTACATTTGGCGGCAATATTACGTCGGACAATATTACAGCAAGACATTTAATCAATATTAAACGTATGGCGTATGGCATTAAAGATGTTGATGTGCCAAAGCCAGAAGTTGAAGTGCAGTCAGTCGTAGAGTCGGTTGTATCACAAGAGCCTGCTCTCGATACAGCAGTGGTGCAACAAATTGTTGACCAAGTATTAAAGCAAATCACATTACAAAATAAATAATTTGGAGGAATGACAAATGAGTACAGCATTAGGAATGGTAGAAACAAAAGGTTTAGTAGGAGCAATTGAAGCAGCGGATGCAATGGTAAAGGCAGCAAGCGTTAATTTAGTAGGAAAAGTACATGTTGGTGGCGGTATTGTAACGGTGCTTGTACGTGGTGATGTAGGCGCAGTGAAAGCAGCAACAGACGCAGGTGCAGCAGCAGCACAACGTGTAGGAGAGCTATTATCTGTCCATGTAATTCCACGTCCACATCATGAATTAGAAATGATTTTACCAAAAGCAGAAGCGTAATGAATCAGTATGGAGAGCTGATTCGGTAGTAGATCAGCTCTCAACTTATGAAACAATCAACTAGATATAGAGGTGGCTTGTGTGACAACAGCAATTAAAACATTTCCAGTTGCCATTTCGGCTCGTCATATCCATCTAAGTGAAGAGGATTTACAAGCACTTTTTGGTCCCAATGCAACGCTTACAAAGGATTTTGACTTATCACAGCCAGGGCAATTTGCTGCCAAAGAGCGCGTTTCAATTGAAGGACCTAAAGGCATTATTCACAATGTTCGCGTATTAGGTCCTGTAAGAGCAGCAACGCAAGTGGAGGTTAGCCGAACAGATGCGATGAAGCTAGGCATTCATCCGCCATTAAGACAATCTGGCGATATTGACAACTCTGCTGGTATTAAGCTGATTCATGGAGAGCGTGAATTAGTGATTCCGCAGGGTGTGATTATTGCACAGGCACATATCCATATGACCGAGGAAGATGCGCAAGCATTAGCAGTACACAATAACGAAGTTGTAGCAGTGGAAGTTGTCAGTGAACGACCTGTGACATTCCGTGGTGTCGTTGTACGTGTTTCCAATGATTTTAGCTTGGAAATGCATATTGATACAGATGAAGCGAATGCAGGCTTTATTGAACAGCAGGCACAAGGAAAATTAGTGAAAGCATCATTGTAAGGAGGAGGTAAGATGCAAGAACATTTAGTGCAAAAAATCGTGGAACAAGTTCTACAGCAAGTATTAAAAAATCAATCTGCCCCTCCACATAACGGTAAAATTCCAATTGGTGTATCCGCTCGCCATGTTCACCTTGCACAGGCAGAGGTGGAGCAGCTATTTGGGAAGGGCTACGAGCTAACACCAAAGTTTGAGCTTTCCCAGCCAGGACAGTTTGCTGCGGAGGAAACCGTCGTTATTGCTGGACCAAAAGGCTCGATTGAACGTGTGCGTATTTTAGGGCCAGCCCGTTCGCTATCGCAGGTGGAGGTAAGCTGGACAGATGCCATGAAATTAGGCTTAAAGCCGCCATTAAGAATTTCAGGTGATATTCAAGGCTCGAGTCCTGTAACATTAATTGGTCCAAAGGGCAGTGTTGTCTTACAGGAAGGGCTAATTGTTGCACAGGCGCATATTCATATGTCGCCTGCAGATAGTGCGAGCTTTAATGTTGTCGATGGACAATCTGTACAAATTAAGATAGCAGGAATACGTCCAATTATTTTATCGAATGTGGTTATTCGTGTATCTGAGCGTTATCGCTTAGAAATGCATATTGATACAGATGAAGCAAATGCAGGATTGATTCAACAGGGTGCACTTGCTGAAATTGTTCACCATCCAGTGTCTGAGCAGCCTATAGCTATGAATGCACAACCTCCAGTTATTCAGCAGGTAGAGCAGCCATCTGTCTATTACTATGATAAAAAGCTGCTTTCACAATTAGACATATTAGCAATAGAGGCACAGGAAATTGTTGTGCCAAAGAAAACCATTGTCACAGCATTGGCGTACGATAAATTACGAGAGTTAAATAAAACATTAACGGTTCGTTCAGAGTAAACAGACAAGCTGTGTCGCGTAAAGAGGGTGACGTTCATGCAAATGGGAAGAGTGATAGGCAGTGTATGGGCAACACGCAAGGAGGAAGGGCTGAATGGTTTAAAATTATTAATCATTCAACCAATTGACTCCAATCAACAGCCGATTCGCACAGAAATTGTTGCAGCAGATCGTATAGGAGCAGGGATTGGTGATGATGTACTTGTGACCAGCGGTGGGTCATCACGCTATATTATGCGAGAAAATCCGCTCCCGATTGATGCAGTTGTTATTGGGATTATTGATTCTACAGAAGTGATGCGAGGTGAGGACAATGAGTAGCGCAATTGGCATGATTGAAACAAAAGGCTTGGTCGGCTCTTATGAAGCAGCCGATGCGATGATTAAGGCAGCCGATGTCACAGTTGTGAAGCAGGAATTTGTGGATGGTGGCATTGTGACAGTGGTTGTCACAGGCGATGTCGGCTCTGTTCAAGCAGCAGTAGAAGCTGGTAAGGCCGCTGCCATAAGAGTCGGAGAATTATTAGGCGCTCATGTCATTCCAAGACCTGATGAAGATGTTTTTAAGATGATTAAGGGGCCAGAAGCACCAAAGAAAAAGCCTTTATCAACGCGTGCTAAAAAAGCAGCAGAAACAACAGCAGCAACGGATAATCGAGGTGAGGCATAATGGCTTTTCGTAAAAATAAAATTGCTGTAATTGGAGCCGGTCATACAGGCTCCACACTAAGTTTATTTTTAGCGCAGAAGGAATTAGGCGATGTCGTGCTTGTCGATATTCCAGAAGCGGAAAATCCAACAAAAGGGAAGGCTTTGGACTTACTACAAACAGGCCCTATCGAAAAGTTTAATGTGTCCATTAAAGGAACAAGCAGCTATGAGGATATTGCGGGTGCAGATATTGTTGTTATTACAGCAGGGCTACCACGTAAACCGGGCATGAGCCGTGATGATTTAGTGACAACCAATGCTAAAATTATACAACAAGTATCAAGACAAATTAAGCACTATGCACCAAACAGCATTGTCGTTGTGCTAAGCAACCCTGTTGATGCCATGACATATGTGTGCCACAAGGAAACAGGCTTTGCGAAGCATCGCATTATTGGTCAATCTGGTGTTTTAGATACAGCTCGCTTCAACACATTTGTTGCACAGGAGCTGCAAATTGCACCAGAGGATGTATCAGGCTTTGTTTTAGGTGGGCATGGTGATGAAATGGTGCCATTAATTCGCTATTCCTATGCAGGTGGCATTCCATTAGAAAAATTGATTCCCCAAGATCGACTACAACAAATCGTTGAACGTACACGTAAAGGTGGCGGCGAAATTGTTGGTTTGCTAGGAAATGGTAGCGCCTATTATGCACCAGCCGCTGCATGTGCGCAAATGGTCGAAATTATTATGAAAGACCAACGAAAAATTATTCCTTCTATTGCTTTATTAGAAGGAGAGTACGGCTATCACGACTTATTTTTAGGTGTGCCAACCATTTTAGGTGGCAATGGTATCGAATCTGTGATTGAATTACATTTAACGCAGGAAGAACAAACAGCACTTCAGCATTCTGCGGAGGCTGTCAAGCAAGTTATTGCCATTTGCCAAAACATAGAATAGTGTAAACAGACACGATTCTCCAGCAATAGCAAGCATCCCCAGCTTGCTATTGCATGTTTGATTGGAAACCGAACAGGACTTAAAAGCTAGAAAAAATCCCCTAAAGGCTGTAGCTAATTTGCTGCAGTCTTTCTTTTTAATGAAGATTTTTGTGATGGAGAAAAAATTGATTCAAGGTGGATTCGAATCATCTTAGCAATAGATGAAATTTTCAAAAATATGATAAACTAGTAACGTAAAAAGGGGGAGAAGCAATGGTTGTTCAGCAATTTACAGACTATGTAAAGAAGATGCAGCATTATGGGGAGGCACTCAATGTAATTTATTGGGATATGCGAACGGGTGCGCCAAAAAAGGGACTAGCACAGCGCTCAGAGGTCGTTGGTACATTGTCAGCCTCCTTATTTGCGATGCAAACAAGTGATGAATTGGGTGAGCTTTTAACAGCATTAGAGGCACAGCAGGCTGATTTGGATGATGTAACACGCCGCTTAGTAGAGGAAGTACGAAAAAATTACGACCAAAATAAAAAAATTCCCGCTGATGAGTATAAGGAGTTTGTCATTTTACAATCTAAGGCAGAAACAGCTTGGGAAGAGGCAAAGGCAACCAATAATTTTGCATTATTCCTGCCTTATTTAGAGGAAATTATTCAATGGCAGAAAAAATTTATTCAGTATTGGGGCATAAAAAATGGCTCCCCATACAATACATTGCTCGATTTATATGAGCCAGAGATGACAACAGATGTCTTAGATCAAGTATTCGGTGATTTACGCGATAAGATTGTGACGCTGGTGCAAAAAATTATGACCGCAGCTAAGCCTGATACAAGCATGCTATATAAGCATTTTCCACGTGAGGCACAGCGAGCATTATCGCTGGAATTGCTCACACAGCTCGGCTATGACTTTGAGGCAGGACGCTTGGATGAAAGTGTCCATCCATTTATGATTGGGCTTAATCTTGGGGATAACCGTATTACAACAAAATATGATGAGCATGATTTCCGCACGGCTATTTTTGGAACAATTCATGAGTGTGGTCATGCGATGTATGAACAAAATATTGATCAAAAGCTTGCGGGACTACCATTAGCAACAGGTACTTCAATGGGCATCCATGAATCGCAATCACTCTTTTATGAAAATTTTGTCGGTAGAAATGAGCAGTTCTGGCAGCACAATTACGAGCGCCTGCAACACTATTCACCAGCCCAGTTTAGAGATGTACCATTAGCAGACTTTTTACGTGCCATTAATATGGTGGAACCATCCTTTATTCGTATTGAAGCGGATGAGTTAACATATCCATTACATATTATGATTCGCTATGAGATTGAACGTGATTTATTTAACGGTGATTTACAGGCGAAGGATTTACCACAAATATGGAATGATAAATATGAGGAATATTTAGGGATACGTCCAGCGACGGATGCACAGGGTGTGCTTCAGGATATGCATTGGTCAGGAGGCATGTTTGGCTACTTCCCATCCTATGCACTAGGAATGATTTATGCAGCACAATGGAAGCATGCGATGGATCAAGATATACCAAACTTTGATGCGCTATTGGCAAAGGGTGAGCTACTGCCTATCCGACAATGGCTAACAGAGAAAATTCATCAGTACGGCGCATTGAAAAAGCCGTTTGAATTGCTGCAAGAAGCGACAGGGGAAGGCTTAAATGCCACATACTTAGCCAACTATTTGCAGGATAAATATACACAACTTTATCAACTATAATGTAAAAGCGATTTCTCAGCTACGAGAAATCGCTTTTTCCTTACCACAATTGATAGCCTTTTGAGCCTGCTGGTGAATTTGAAATAATATCGATAATTGGCACTGTGTAAGCAAATAAAATTAATGCTACTAAAATAACAAGCCATACCTTAAAGTTTTCAAGCAATACTGGTGTCGGACCACTATGCTGATGAACATCGCCTACAGGGAATTCTTCCTCACCTTTTGGTGCAAACCAAGCTAATTGCACAACGATATAGATAATGACAAGGATAGCAATAAAGAGAATTGTTCCACCTACTGCCTGTGCAATTTGATAAGGAATCCAATCATAGGCTTGCTGAGCACCGCCATATTCTGAGTAATCAGAGCGACGAGGTGCACCAATAAGACCTGCAATATGCATGGCAGAGGACATGATTGTCATCCCAACAGCCCATAAAATCCCTGAGAGATTGCTCAGGCTATTTAAAGATTTTGTGAGTGTACGACCTGTTAAATGTGGAATTAACCAGAATGCTGCACCAAAATAGGTTAAGACAACAGCCGTTGCAATTGTTAAATGGAAGTGACCTGTTACCCAAATTGTATTATGGATTAGCTGGTTCATTTGATAGGATGCATTGACAATCCCACCTGCACCTCCAGGAATAAAAGCAACCATACCGATAAATGGAACAAGGAAGCGTGCATCTTTCCATGGTAATTTTTTAAACCAACCGAATAGTCCCTTGCCACCTAGCTCGCGTCCACGTAATTCAAACATCGCAAACATAGAGAAGGCTGTCATTAACGATGGAACGATTACGGCAAATGTTAAAACAACCTGTATAAACTTCCACGTGCCATCAATACCAGGCTCTGTTAGCTGATGGTGAATTCCAACAGGAACCGAGAAGATTAAAAATAACATAAAGGAAAGTCTTGCTAATGAATCAGAGAAAATTTTACCGCCAATTACTTTTGGGATAACCGTATACCAAACCATATAGGCAGGTAATAGCCAGAAGTATACAAGCGCATGGCCAAAATACCAGAATAGTGTACGTGATAGGGCAACATCCACGCGCTCAATGAAGCCTAATGACCACGGAAGCAACTGGAATAATACGGAAACTGCTACACCAAGCGTTGCTACAAACCACATCAAATTATTAACAACGACCATAAATGATAATAATGGGCTACGTTGTCCGCTACCTTTATGCTCTTTGCGCCACTGGACATAGCGTAAAATTTGACCTGCACCACCAACCCAAGAACCAACCACGACAAGTGTAAGGCCTAAATAGAAAATCCAGTGTGCCTGTAATGGCGCATAAAATGTATAAAGAACCGTTGCTTTATTTAATAAAACCATTGTGGCAGCAGCTGCTGTCCCAATTGTCATGAGCCAAAAACCAATCCAGCCAAGCTTGCGTTGACCAGCTGTAAATGTACCTGACGTGCGGCTGACACTAGCAATTTGGAAGCCATAAATAAAGAATGTTGTTAAAATAAGACCAAGTAATACACCGTGAACTGTTAAAACCTGATAATAGCCGATGCCTGCTGGTAATGTAAATTGACCAGAACGCACAAATACTTGTAATAATCCTGCAAGACCGCCTAATAGCAATGCGATAAATGCTACATAAATATGTGCCATAGCTAGCTTTGCATCTCGGCGATCTACCTTTGTCAATGAATTAGTGTGACTCATTTGGGTCCACCACCTTTAGCATAGAGTGCATCATCGTATGTCCTGTACCACAGTATTCATTACATACAATTAAAAACTCGCCGACTTTATTGACTTTTGTGACATATTCTGAAATATAACCAGGCTCAAGCATCATATTGATATTTGTGCCTGCCACCTGAAAGCCGTGCATAACATCCTCACTTGTTGCGATAAATTTCACCTTTGCGCCAAGCGGTACTTCAATTTCCATAGGGTTATAGTTAAATGCTGAGGCAACAACAACTACCTCATAATCCCAATCTTTTCCTTCGACTTTATGAACACCAGGATTATCGAAAGGTGCTGTTTCTTTTACTTTCTCATAATCGAGTGTTTTTTTACCATTGTTCGGATGGGAGCCCTGATGAAATGCCCCAATACCGAGAATGATTAGGAATGCCACTAAAGTAGCGACTCCGAACACAAGCCAATACTTCTCATACTTATGTATGTGCATATGTTTCTGTCCCTTCCTCGTAGATTAAAACCGTCCAATAAATAAATCGAAGCAGTATACCCAAAGTAAAATAATGATGATTCCAATCCCAAAAACTGCATAGAGTGAACCTTTTAAATTGTCATCTGACTTCTTTTTGTTTGCCATTTTTGCCCCTCCTACGCTTTTATAATGATATTGCTTATTGCCATCATATAAAAATTCCTATCATTTTGATGTGAAAAAAATCACACATCCACGTAAATAATGTGAAGAAAGTGTGAAAAATTAACAGCACAAAAAAATAAGCCATCTCAAACTATTTGAGATAGCTTATTGACTATAAATCTTGCAGGCAAATAACAGAACCGTAGCTTATGTGAAATCGTTCTTATTCTTCGTCTTCCTCAATTGTTAATAAAACTGTTAGAGCCCCAATGCTGGGAATGGAAACTGGGAGAGCAAATGCTTTTTCAAAGCCGTATAATTTTGTATTGCCCACCATCACAGTTGGCGGTGTGATATCAATTTCTAAGCTTTCTTGCCCAACAGCTGTACATAAATTTCCTGCAATCATATTGCCAAATTCGCCCGTAAAGGACTCTAACATTTCGCCCTCCAAAGGCATACCGAACATTGTATTGCCAATCCCACTGAACACTTCAGGAGAGGAATCGATGATGACACGACCTTTTAAATCGCCAATTAAGCCAATTAGTACACCCATTTGCTGCTGTTGAAAGGGTTCAGAAATAATGCTAGGTGACTTTACTTCCATATCCATAGGAAGAATCGATTTTAAAGCATGGATCGTCCCGTTTAAAATAGTTTGAAAGTACTTCGAATTACTCATCATTACCGCATCCTTTTTCCGACTTTTCTACATCTTACCATGTAAAAAGGGTAAGATGAAAGTATGTCTTGACGAATTAACATGAAATTTATATGATAAGAGTGAGAATGATTTTCAAATTCATCCGATATACATAAAAAGACTGAATTTTACGAGAAAAGGAGCGGTCAGCAATGACATTCGTATTGATTGGAGCGGCTGTAGCCATTTATATTGGGGTTGGGAAATACGTGGTAAAACAGGCAACTGCACATTTAAAATAAAGCTTTGAAAGACATCGTCCAAATACGGGCTATGTCTTTTTATATGGTAGCTAAGAATATTTTTAAAGTTGAACATTGCTGCCATTTATGTAGCTAAGTATATTGTATTTATAAACAAACATATCCACGTGTATGATTTTTGTGGAGGTTTGTTGAGAAAAATAAAATTGAAAATGGCATAATGGTGAAAATAGCGGCGTTTCTCAATAATTTTACAGCCATCTACATTATGCAAAATCCTCTTTTAAGCTTTTTAACCTTTTTTGAAGCGGCACGATGAGTCGAAAGGCAATTGGGCAACGGCTGCCATTTTCCATTAACACGTAGCGGCTTTTAAAATTGAACTCCTTCACATTTTTTAAATGAATGATAAAGCTTTTATGGCAGCGGAAAAAATGGTCATCTAAATAGGCTAAATCCTTTAAAGCGCCATAAAAGGAATAGTGTCCATTGCGCTCATATAGCTCAAGCTTATGTGGCTGGGACCTAAAGGAAGTATGGGCATTCATCACATGGCTATTTATTACATCTACATATGGCGAAGGGCTGGGAAGGAGAGCGTATAGCATGGCTTTGGCATTATTTTATTTAATCAAATATTTGTGAACTTAGTGATTGCAGGGCTTCATTCATACGCATAATACAAACCGTTTGTTGTTAAATTAGTGTTATACATTGCAAGTCGAATCATGTAGAATACTAAATATGAATAATGAAATAAGAAGGGGTTACTTTTCGTATGAAAGATTTTGAACAGCAATTGGAAGGGCTATTAAAGCAAGCCTCATTGCAATACATAATATATCAGCATAATGGTGATACAGAGCGCATGGATAAAACATCCCTTTTTGCGCGTAAAATTCAGCAAAAGGAATATGTCATTGGCTTTGCAGGTCACTTTTCTGCTGGGAAGTCCAGTATGATTAATGCGCTATCAGGTGAAAATTTATTGGCATCGAGTCCTATTCCAACAAGTGCCAATATCGTCAAGGTGCATAAGTCAGAGGAAGACTTTGCCATTGTTTATATGCACAATGAAAAGCCTGTAAAATTTGAGGCTGGCTATGATTTTAAAACGGTGAAAGAGCTTAGTAAAAATGGGGATTTAGTGTCGCAAATTGAGATTGGTCATAGTGCCTCTACATTGCCATTTGGTGTAACGGTGATGGATACGCCAGGCGTGGACTCCACAGATGATGCACACCGTATGTCAACAGAGTCTGCACTCCATATTGCCGATATTGTCTTTTACACAATGGACTATAACCATGTGCAATCAGAGCTAAACTTCCAATTTACAAAGCAACTAATGAAATACAATCCAAATGTTTATTTAATTGTCAATATGATTGATAAGCATAAGGACAATGAATTAAGCTTTGAGGACTTTAAAGCAACCGTTCACCAATCCTTTGCAGCATGGGGCGTTGTGCCGAAGGGTGTATTTTTCACGTCCTTACGAGAGCCTGAGCATCCATACAATGATTTTGAGGCAGTGAAGAAAATCGTGATGGATAGTATGAACGACTGGCAGGAACAGCTTGTACAAACAGCAACAAATACATTGCGGTTGCTGCAAAGTGAGCATGAGCAATATTTAATGGAAGAAAGACAAGATCGTTTAACGGTGGATGAGGATATTTTAAGTGCCGATGATTGGGCACACCATCAAGATATTTTAGAGCAATACAATAAATTAAATCGTCAGGTTGAGCTATTTTCTATTGAGGCATGGAATGAAACATTTGAGGAGCAGCGCAAGGAATTACTTGCCAATGCTGCCATTATGCCAGCCGATTTACGTGACCGCTTGCGTCTATATTTAGAAAGCATGCAGGAGGGCTTTAAAGTAGGGGGCTTCTTTTCGGCGAAGAAAAAAACAGAGGAAGAGCGTAACCGCCGTAAAGAGGATGCCTATAACGCCTATCAAAATGTTGTGCATGCGCAAATTACAGGTCATTTAAAAGGGCTCATGAAAAAGGCATTGAAGGATGTTGGTGCATTAAATGAAGAGCGTGCGACGTCTATTGATGGCTACACGTTTGACCTGCCCTTCTCATTAATTGAGCAGCAAGTGCAAACAGGGTCAATATTGACAGGTGATGCCGTATTAAACTTTGCGAATCGTGTGGCAGAGGCGACCAAGCGTTACTTTATTCAGGAAACGGATCGCTGGAAAGATGAGCAGGCAGCAACACTTGAAGCAGTAGCAACAGAAGCGGCTGCACCATCCAAGCTAAAAATGGCAGCTATGCAGGCGAAGGTGGATGCGATTCGTGCTGTGCTGGAAATCGAAGGCTATCAGCAATATAGTGCAAGCATTATGCACCAAGCAAGCAATGAAGTGCGTCAAATTGCCAACCAACAGCTTGTAGCATGGGAAAATGCCTTTAAGCAAGATTTAGCAGATATTCGTTTATTTGATGAATCCATGCTAAAGCCAAAGGAGGAAGTTGTTCAGCAGGAGGAAGTACAGCAAGCAGTAGCGACAGTAAGCCTTCCAATAGATGGTGTGATTCAACGGGCACTGCATACAGCTAAGGCGGTAAAAGAGGTACAAGGCTTTGCAGAGGTTGCCCAATATCTTGAGCATAAAGTGGAACGCTTACAGAAAAAGGACTTTACGATTGCTTTATTTGGGGCATTTAGTGCAGGGAAATCATCCTTCTCGAATGCCTTGATGGGTGCGAAGGTATTACCTGTATCGCCCAACCCTACTACAGCAGCTATTAATAAAATACGCCCTGTAACGCCTGAGCATCCACATGAAACAGCAGATGTCCAGCTAAAAACAGCGGAGCAAATGCTAGAGGATATTCAGGGCTCCTATGTGGCGATTGGCTTGTCTGTGTCTTCATTGGAGGAGGCATTTAATCGTGCGGATGAAGGGCTTGCCGTTCAGCTAACGGATGAGCGTTTAAATGTGCATAAATCATTTATTCGTGCCTATAAGGAAGGCTATCCAACGTTTAAATCTGAGCTTGGTACAGTTATTCGTGTTGATCGAGAAGAGTTTGAAAAATTTGTTGCACAAGAAAATAAATCATGCTTTGTGGATAATATCGACTTCTATTATGATAGCCCATTAACACGAATGGGCGTTACATTGGTGGATACACCGGGAGCCGATTCCATTAATGCTCGTCATACAGGGGTAGCCTTTGAATATATTCGTAATGCCGATGCCATCCTATTTATTACGTACTATAATCATGCCTTTGCCAAAGCAGACCGTGAGTTTTTAATTCAGCTTGGTCGTGTAAAAGATGCATTTGAGCTCGATAAAATGTTCTTTATTGTCAATGCGATTGACTTGGCAACAACAGAGGAGGAGCAGGAAGACGTTAAGGACTATGTTCGCTCAGAGCTACAGCGCTTCGGTATTCGTTTCCCACGATTGTATGGTGTATCCAGTCTGTTGGCATTAAAGGAAAAAGTAGAGGGCACTGACTTAACATCAGGGATGCCACCGTTTGAGGAAGATTTCCATACATTCTTAAATGATGAATTAAGCGCATTAGCTGTCCAAGCGCTTGCAGAGGAAGTCGATAAAACCGAGCAACGTCTAGCCGATTTAATCGCACAGACAGAGGACAACTTAAAGCGTAAGGATGAACGCTTAGAGGAGTTAGCAGTACTTGAGCAGCATATTCAATCGAAATTTAGCGAGCTGAACACAAGCATGCTAGAAAGTGAAACAAAGCAGGAGCTAGATGAGCTACTGTACTATGTGCTACAGCGTGTTTATTATCGTTATCCTGAGTTCTTTAAGGAAGGCTATAATCCTTCAACATTTGCTGCCATGCCCGCACAGCAAGCGCTGGAGCATGCTTTGAAGGAAGTATTACAAAGCTTACGTTTTGATTTTACACAGGAAATGCGTGTCACAAACTTCCGCTTATCGCAATTTATTAGCAAAAAGATGCAGCAGCGCTTTAAAGATGAAGTACGTGAGCTAAAAGAGCTAAACCGTAGCTTCTCATTCTTAGCCTTTGAATCGTCCGAGCCTAATTTACTTGATTTCGATGGTCCATTTACGGATGCTTCAAAATATGCAAGTGTTAAATCACACTTCCGCAATCAAAAAGCATTCTTTGAGAAAAATGAGAAAGTAAAATTAAGTGAGGCGTTAGAGGCATTAACAAAGCCAGATGCACAGGAGTATTTAGATGCACAAAAGGTTTCCCTTATGACTTGGGCGATTACCTTTATTGCAGAGGAAGCAGAGAATTTACGTCAATATATTTATCATCAAGCACTTGAACAAATTGATACAGAAAGACAGGCATTGCAAGAAGAAAGCCGTTTAGCTTCTTGGAAAGCGATTTATGCACAACTACAATATGCATGAGGTGGTTCATTTGGGAAAAGTATTCAAAACAGTGGATGATATTCAGTTGGATGGTGTCCGCTTTATCGATGCCCGCTACGATTTACAAAATAAAGAGGCTGGCAGAAAAGCATTTGAAGAGGGGCATGCAACAGGAGCGGTTTATCTTGATTTAGAGCAGCAGCTATCAGATATGGATAGCAAAGAGGGGCGTCACCCAATGCCAAGCAAGGAAAAATTGGCATCGGTCTTTCAGGAGCTAGGCTTACGCTATGAGGATCAAATTGTTGTATATGACCAAGGAGCTGCACCATTCGCCCCACGCGCATGGTGGATGCTCACTTATGCTGGCTTTCCAAACGTAATAATTGTTAATGGTGGTGCACCTGCACTCGAAGCCAAAATGCCATTTACGAAGGATGTTATTAAATATCCTCCAACAAAGATTGACTTTGTATGGCGAGATGAGCTGTATGCGCCAAGACAAGCTGTGAAAGCCATTGTGGATGGCGAGGTACAAGCAACTTTACTCGATGCACGTGCGGCTGAACGCTACCGTGGAGAAGTAGAGCCATTGGATAAGGTAGCAGGGCATATTCCAACAGCGAAAAACTTTGATTGGGAGCAGTTAAAGGTAGATGGACAATTAAAGGCAAACGATGCATTGCGCCAAAAAGTGGCACGCGATGAGCATATCGTTGTCTATTGCGGTAGCGGCGTTACAGCCTCACCATTGTATGCGGTGTTAGCAGATGAAGGCTATGATAATATCCAATTATATGTAGGTAGCTTTAGTGATTGGATTACAGAATATGATGTAGAATAAAAAAACGCTCACATTCGTGGGCGTTTTTTTATGGGGATGGATAGAACAGCAAAAGTGACGGATAGCACAGTAAAAGTGAGGGATAGCATCTCAAATGTGATGGATAGCATCTCAAATGTGATGGATAGAACCCCAAATTTATATGATAAAATAGTAGAGTAGGAGGGGAACTATGGGGAATTTTAAACAGGTAGTAGCGATAGGGGTAATTATGCTGTTGCTGCTTGGCAATAGTATAGTGTATGTTCACCATCAATTAGCACAGCCAATAACAGTGCCGCTTATTCAAGATTTTTATCGTAGCAATGATAGTCACCATTTTAAAATTCATTATATAACAAATAAAAGTGATCAGCGCTTCGTGACCCATTTAGAAACAGGTTCTCTTATTTTACTGGAAGAAACAAGTGGTACAACAGATATAATAGAAGAAAATGCGCATCAAGTGGTGCGGGTAGCTTATTTTAGTGGTAACAATCAGGAAATCGATGCCTTGCTGCATAGCAAGCAAGTGTCTTTAGTGCTGAGTGATGGAGAACGACTAACGGCAGCATTGGGCTTAGCATGGGAGGAGCCTCGTCAACAAGGTGATTATTTTCTGGCATCATCTGGCAGTAGCAATGGGGATACCGCTGTCACCTATAAGGTAGCACAGAATACAAGTATTCAGACAGTTCATATACCTGCATGCTTAAAGTCCCGTGTGAACTTTAAGCATGTGGAGGTCGATGGTAAGCAATATAAGGAAGAGGATTTTCCGATTGCTGTGAACGAGGGGCAAACGTTAAATATAGCATTTCAGATTAATGAATCAGCGGCGGATGTTTCTGCAACGGTAAGTGTTAGTGGCCCAGACCATGTATGGCCAGTATCTGTAATCCGAGATGCTCCCTTTCATCTAGAAAGTATACAAAAGGAGTTGCAACAGGATGATTGTTATGGCTGATAAGTGTCAACAATTACAGCTTTTGAAATGGCTATTGATTGCACTAGGCTGCAAGCTTGTGCTATTGAATATGATACCGTTTGCTTATTGTTTGCAACAATTGATTTTTTACGGTGCATGTATAAAGGCTTTCACGTATTGCCCGAGAAAAACATGGATGAACTATTTACTGATTAGCGATATGGTCTTACTGATAATGTATATATTACGAATGACTACATTCACAGGTACATGGTATTTCGTCCTAAGTATCCTCATTGAATTATTGATTATTCTTGAATTAAGTAAAACAGTTGCAGCGATTGAACAGCGCTATTACGGACAGGCTTCGACACCACGTATAATGAAAAGCTATCAATGGCTTGTGCTAGTAGTGGCAGCGAGCTGGACATTTCTAATGAATATTGACTCTTTTACTGCTTCTATCATAGTGCTTATTGGTGTTATGGTACTATTAGCAGTAAAAATTCGTTTGTTCCTTCATATACACGATGTAAGAAAATATATAAAAGTAGCTACCCATGTGAAGGCTTCCTGAAAATGACTCGCTATTCATTTTATGCTACACTTTGGTAAAAAGGGGGAACGTAGGATGTTTAAGCGTGAAACAAGCATAAAGGTGGAGCAGCACAGTGATGTACAATGTGCACATGGAAAAATAGCCGTTCAAGGCTTTGGGATGGGTGTTTATAGTTTCTTTGTGGATGGTTTATTAATTGATACAGGCTCTGCTTCATTGGCACAGGAATTTCAGCCATTTTTTAAGGATTTACCGATCGAACAAATCGCATTAACGCATTCTCATGAGGATCATACAGGCAATGCTGCTTGGCTACAACAGCATATGGATGTCCCCATTTATCTACATCATGAGTCTATCCAGAGCTGTGCAAAGGATGGGGTATATCCATTGTATCGGCAAGCATTATGGGGAGAGCGTCCAGCCTTTACGGCACAACCATTTGGCACAACCTTGCAAACAGCAACAGCCGTATGGGATATTATTGAAACACCTGGCCATACGACCGATCATCTAGCTTTCTATAATCGTGAAGCAGGTGCAATGTTTACAGGTGATCTATATGTTCAAACAAAAACAAAGGTTGTCTTGGATGAAGAAAATATTGTTCATACATTAGCATCTTTAAAAAAATTATTAAACTATGATTTTCAGGAAGTTTATTGCTGTCATGCGGGCTATCTTGCAGATGGACGCAAGCGAATAGTTGAAAAAATTACGTATATTGAAGAAATGGAGGCTAAGGTCCGCCAGCTTTTTGAGCGTGGCTATTCCGTAGAGGAAATAACTAAAAGTATTGTCCCGCGTGATTACCCTATAACACATGTATCCGAGGAGCAATGGTCTTCCAAGCATATGATAACCGCTTTTATTCATCACTTTACACAAGAGTCCTATCGCTAGGGCTCTTTTTTTATCCCGTATTAACAGAGTGTAAGCCCCCCACTGGTTGAAGCTTCACTTTATGTCTAAAACTTTGTGAAAAAATGTGAAGAAAATGTGACAAATCCAGTCACCACAATGGATGCGCTTACATAAGTTTGTGAAAAATTTCTCAATTACATAAGAAAAATACTATGTGAAAAGCTGAACAGTTCAAATGGCTGTAATTGTACATTCATTTAGGATCATCTATTTGTATTGATTATTTTGAAATAATTGATTGTGAAAAGCGTAATTTGACAGAAAAATGTATATAAGCTTGAAAAGTCTAATGCTTTAAAAGAAAATAATAAATTTTCAGAATATTTATTGACTATGCTTTCACAAAGTATTATGATTCTGAAATATAATCATAATTCAACAGGGAAAAGGATGGGGTAAAATGGACGTAATGAAAAAGGCTTTAGAAATGCATGTACACTATAGTGGGAAATTAGAGATCAATTCAAAGGTTCCTGTTAAGGATTCTTATGATCTTAGTCTTGCTTATTCACCGGGAGTAGCTGCACCATGTGTAGAAATTGAAAAAAATCCATCATTGGTCTATGACTATACAATGAAGGGCAATATGGTGGCAGTAGTGTCAGATGGAACAGCAGTGCTAGGCTTAGGTGATATTGGGCCAAAGGCGGCATTGCCAGTAATGGAAGGAAAGGCGATTTTATTAAAGCGTTTTGCCAATGTTGATGCTTTTCCAATTTGCCTAGATACAAAAAGTACGGATGAAATCGTCAGCATTGTGAAGGCGCTTGCTCCAACGTTTGGCGCTGTCAATTTAGAAGACATTTCAGCACCGCGCTGCTTTGAAATTGAAGATCGCCTGCGTCAGGAATGTGATATTCCTGTGTTCCATGATGACCAGCACGGCACAGCGATTGTTGTAGGGGCAGGGATGATTAATGCCAATCGTATTGTCAAAAAAGATGTAGCAACAATGAAGGTTGTTATTAATGGGGCTGGTGCTGCAGGTATTGCGATTTTACGCATCCTTGTGCAAATGGGCTATAAAAATATTTATATGTGTGATACAAAGGGTGTTATTTATGAGGGGCGTCCAGAGGGCATGAATCCGATTAAAGAAACGGTTGCCCATTTAACGAATCCAGAGAAAATTCAAGGCACATTGGATGATGTTCTTGTAGGGGCAGATGTCTTTATTGGCGTATCCGTTGCGAATTTATTAACAGAGGCTCATATTGCGTCTATGAATAACGATCCTATCGTGTTCGCTTTAGCAAATCCAAACCCTGAAATTACCTATGACAATGCGAGAAAATGGGGCGTGCGTGTAATGGGCACAGGTCGTTCAGATTATCCAAACCAAATTAATAATGTGCTAGCATTCCCAGGCATTTTCCGTGGTGCATTAGATGTGCGTGCAACAGATATTAATGAGGCAATGAAAATTGCTGCGGTAGAGGCTATTGCATCGCTTGTAAGTGACGAGGAATTAACAGAGGAATATATCGTACCAAAATCTTTAGATGAACGCGTAGTAGAAATTGTGTCACGTGCTGTTAGTGGTGCGGCTGTTGAATCTGGTGTATCAGAGCTATTCCAACAAAATATCGCATTATCGGTATAAGAAAAAAATCTCCCACTCTCCTAAAGCGAGAGGGGAGATTTTTTACATCATGCCAATACCGACCAATCCAATTATAATAATGAAAATAAAGACAAAGGCAATAATTCCTAACACAATCGAAGGAATGAGGATCGTAAAGAAAGCCATCCAATTTGAAAATTGGTGTGCTTCTGCGATGGCAGCTATGGAAATAATAAATGCCCAAATACTCACAACAATTGTTAGAATAATAGCTGGCCAAAAAATCCAAGGTAGTGGTCCTATGTAATCTGGATTGAATAAAGATTCTGGTGAAGTCATTAACCAAATAAGATAGAACGGAATTAAAATGATAAATGGAATAGCTGTTAGGCTTAAGCCTCTAAATAAATCTGAATAAGTGCCAGTACCTTTAAAAAGCTTACCAAATAGCCATGCGACAAGGGCAGAAAAAGCTGTACTAATCATGCCTACAATTGGGGCGAAAATAATGCATATTAACACTATGAGCCAAGGTGCAACATCATTTAAAAACTCTATATCGACTATCCCAGATAGAATAGAGCCAATATAACCAATTGATAACACCAAAATGGCAAAGCCAATCGTTTTTTCATGAAGCATATAACGAGTTGTTTGCTTTGGGTGTAGCCAAACGGATAAAAATGGATTTAGCTTTATTCTTTCTTCTTGTGGTGATTCATTATAATTTTCCATTAAACTACCTCCAACCTAATAAAATTTGCTGTTTCCTTACTATACGGCTTATATAGGGAAAAGTTTCATAAAAAAGAAGGGTATGTTTAAAAAGTTATCTTAAGACATACCCTTCTGGATGACTTATTCAGCTAGCATAATTTTTTCAAGCTCTAATGGCTCAATATATTGCTCACCTTTATAAGCACGCATATTGCCACCAGAAATTTCATCGATTAGTAAAATCTCATTTGTTTGAGCATCACGACCGAACTCTAATTTAATATCATATAGTGTTAAGCCTTTTTTTGCAAGCTCTGCTGCTACAAACTTTGAAATTTCAATTGTACGTTGTTTTAAAATCGCATATTCTTCATGTGTTAGTAGGTTTAACATTGCCAGTGCATCTTCAGAAATTGGAGGGTCTAGGCGTTCATCATCTTTAATGGTTACTTCGACAAAGGCATCTAGCTCTTGTCCTTCCGTCACATACGCACCGTAGCGGCGTAGGAATGAACCAACTGCTCTAAAGCGGCAAATCACCTCTAAGCCATTGCCAAAAACGGTTGCAGGTTTAACAGTCATTGTTGCGTCCTCAAAGTTAGCATCTACATAATGCGTAGGAACACCTTGTTCATTTAATTTCGCATAGAAATAAGAGGTTAAACGTAAACCAGCTAGACCAGCGCCATCAATTGTTAACCCAACCGTATTAGCACCTGGATCAAATACACCATTTTCACCTGTTACATCATCTTTAAATTTTAATAGATAGTGACCATCTTCTAGCTTAAATACATTTTTTGTTTTTCCTGTATACAATAATTCCACAACAAATCCTCCAATATTTTATAGAATACTACAATTATAACACGAATATTTCAAATGTTTAATAATAAAAATGTTCGTTTAACTAGCTTTTTCTGATTGTTTAACATGTGATTTTTATAGAAAAAAAGGATGATAACGAATAATTGTTATCATCCTTTTTCGAGATTAGTAAATGCCCTCAACAAGCATGCCGTCTGCTACTTTAACAAAGCCAGCAATATTTGCTCCCATTACAAGGTTGCCTGAGAAACCATATTTTTCAGCGGCTGCCTTACTATCTGCATAAATATCTTTCATAATTTGGTGAAGTTTCGCATCTACTTCTTCAAATGACCAAAATACGCGGCTTGAATCTTGTGCCATTTCAAGTGCAGATACTGCTACGCCACCAGCATTTGCTGCTTTGGCAGGACCAAATAATACGCCTGCTTCTAAAAATTCATTGATTGCTTCAAGGTCAGATGGCATATTTGCACCTTCACCGATTGCTTTTACACCATTTGCAATTAATGTACGAGCAGACTCACCATTAATTTCATTTTGCGTTGCACATGGTAGCGCAATATCACAAGGAATTGTCCAAATACCTGTGCAGCCTTCTGTATAAGTAGCATTTGGTCGATAATTTACGTAAGTTGAAATACGGTCACCCTTTACTTCTTTAATTTCTTTGACAACATCTAAGTCTAAGCCCTCTGGGTCATACACATAGCCTGAAGAATCAGAGCAAGCAACGACCTTTGCACCATACTGCTGTGATTTTTCGATCGCATAAATGGAAACATTACCAGAGCCTGAAACAACAACTGTTTTTCCTTCGAATGAATCATTTGCGTCTTTTAGCATTTCATTCACAAAATAAACAGTACCATAGCCAGTTGCTTCTTTACGTGCTAAAGAGCCGCCATAGCCAGGTGTTTTACCTGTTAATACACCTGATTCACTAGCTTTTGTTAAACGCTTGTATTGACCCCATAAATAGCCAACTTCACGACCACCTACACCAATATCACCAGCAGGAACATCGACATCTGGACCGATATGGCGGTATAATTCAGTCATAAATGCTTGACAGAAGCGCATAATTTCTGCGTTTGATTTACCTTTTGGATCAAAGTTAGAGCCACCTTTACCGCCGCCAATTGGCTGTCCTGTTAAAGCATTTTTAAAGATTTGCTCAAAGCCTAAGAATTTAATAATTGATTCATTTACAGAAGGATGGAAGCGAAGACCGCCTTTGTATGGTCCCATTACATTGCTATATTGTACACGATAGCCACGGTTCACTTGGACTTGGTTGTTATCATCCTGCCAAGCTACACGGAAGGAAATAATACGATCTGGCTCAACGATACGAGATAAAATATTTGCTTCAATATATTCAGGATGCTGTGCAAAGACAGGCACTAATGAAATAAAAATTTCCTCCGCCGCTTGTAAAAATTCTGCTTGATGACTATTTTGTTGTTTTAATTGTTCAAATACGCCGTCTACGTATTCTTTTGCTAATTGTTCATTGCTTACCGTTGTGATTGTCATAATGAAAACCCCCATTTGATTTTGATAGGTGTATCGTATATGTATTTTTCAAACTATTCAATAAAATATTTTTTGACTTTGTGAAAAATTGAGCAAGAGAGGCTGGGAAAATGTTATTTCGAAATAATTACGGAGTGGATGATTCATCTAATTATGAGAAGGGAATGATGCCTTATTGTAAAGGTTCTAATTGACGCTGATGCCTGTCCAGTAGTGGATTTGGCGCTATCTATATCATCTGAGTTTGAGATTGAAACTATCTTATTTTGCGATACGTCCCACCGTATTGAACGTGATAATGTAATAACAATTATTGTACCAAAAGGACCCGATTCGGTTGATTTTACGCTAGTGAATGCGCTTTCAAAGCATGATATTGTCATTACACAGGATTATGGTTTAGCAGCGATGGTTTTAGCAAGAGGGGGCTATCCAATTGACCAAAATGGACGTGAAATGACCAATGAAAATATCGAACGTTTGCTCGAAATGCGCCATGTTGGACAAAAAATTAGACGTGCAGGGGGACGTACAAGGGGACCGAAAAAAAGAACACAAGAAAACAATATTTCGTTTGAAATGAAATTTCGACAAATTTGTGAACGAGCAATTTTAGCCTATAAAACGGAGGAGTCAATCGATGAATAACAACGATAAAGACACACTATTGCAGCAATTTCCACAGCTAAAAGATATCGCCAAGCACCATACGGTACTATGGGAAAATACAAATTGGTTAAAAGAACCGACTACAACCCTTTTTTCCATGCAAGAGGTAGCAGATGCAGAACAAACATTGCAGCGCTTTTCTTCCTATTTAAAAATCGTATTTCCTGAGCTTGTGGCAAGCAATGGCTTGATTGAATCAGCGATTAAGGCTATTCCTGCAATGAAGCAGGCACTTGAAAAGCTCTATGGGGTCACAATACAAGGGCAATTATTCATGAAATGCGACCATGCATTGCCGATTTCCGGTTCCATTAAAGCACGCGGTGGAATTTATGAAGTACTAAAGCATGCTGAACGGCTAGCATTAGCAAGTGGCAAGCTAAAAAAAGGGGATGATTATGCTGTTTTAGCAACAGAGGAATGGCAGACGTTCTTCCAGCAGTATACGATTGCGGTTGGCTCTACAGGCAACTTAGGCTTAAGTATCGGCATTATGGGCAAGCAGCTCGGCTTTAATGTCGTTGTACATATGTCGAGTGATGCAAAGGAATGGAAAAAGGCTATGCTGCGTGAAAAGGGAGCGACAGTTATTGAACATCAGGCGGATTATAGTGTTGCAGTAGAGCAGGGACGACAGGAAGCTGAACAAGATGCTACGTGTCATTTTATTGATGATGAAAATTCCAAGGACTTGTTTGCAGGCTATGCCGTTGCCGCTAAACGTTTAAAAGATCAATTGGAACAGGCAAATATACTCGTGGATAAGGCACATCCATTGTTCGTCTATTTACCATGTGGGGTAGGGGGAGGTCCAGGGGGTGTTGCCTATGGGTTACGCGAATTATTTGGTGAGCATGTGCATATTTTCTTTGCAGAGCCAGTTGCCTCCCCTTGCATGACCATTGGCTTAATGACAGGTTTACATGATGCGATTAGTGTAGAGGATATTGGTCTTGATAATAAAACTGAAGCGGATGGCCTTGCTGTTGGACGCGCTTCTAAATTTGTAGGCAAGGTGATGGAGCACTATATTAGTGGCTGCTATACAGTGACAGATGAGGAGCTGTTTGCTTCACTCGGCTTAGCGATGGAGCATGAAGGGTTATTTTTAGAGCCTTCCGCACATGCGGGTATGTTTGGCGCTATTCGTCTATGGCAAAAGGGTCAATCCTATTTAGAGAAGCATAGCTTAGTCAATCAGATGGACCAAGCGACACATCTTGTCTGGGCAACTGGTGGCAGTATGGTTCCCGAAGCCATGCGTGCAGCCTATTTAGCCAAACGTTAGGGAAGCTTGCTCAATTTAAGTTGCTAAGTGATCAAAAATGGAAGAGATACGCTCAACACAGGTATGTAAGTGATCAAAACTAGAATCCATTTGCTCAATAAACTAGGAGGAGCCACTTGCTTAAATGGCTCCTCCTAGTTCTTATGCTTTTTGTTGTGCAGCTAAAAAGACCTGCTGTGCGGCAAGAACGCCTGCTCCTGGCTCAAAATCGTAGGAGAAGTCTTTTAGGGCAGCTTCCATTAATGATACGGCTTGTAAAATATCGCTTGGGAAGCAATAGCCCATATGACCGAAGCGGAAAATTTGCCCTTGTAGATGACCAAGTCCACCAGCAAAATCTACATGATAGTGCTGCTTAAGATGCGCTAAAAATTCGCCAAGGTCAATGCCTTGAGGTGCTTTAATAGCTGTAATCGTTGGTGAGGCATATTGCTCCTCCGCTAAAAGCTCGATATTCAGTGCCTTCATAGCACTGCGCACCATATCTTTCATTAATGCATGGCGAGCCACTGTTTGTGCAAAGCCGCCTTCCTGCTCGATTAGCTTGCAAACCTCATGCAGCCCGTAAATCAATGTAATTGCAGGGGTATTTGGTGTCATTCCCTTTTCTGCCCAGCTACGATAGCTGCGTAAATTTAAATAGTAGGATGGTGTTTGATTTTCTTCAATGACTTTCCATGCTCTATCACTAACGCTAACAAGTGAAAGCCCTGGTGGTAGCATCATAGCCTTTTGTGAGCCTGTTACTAAAATATCAATGCCCCAAGCATCCATTTCAGCAGGTACTCCGCCAATACAGCTTACACCATCGACAATAACAAGAGCATCTGTTTCCTCACGAATAACTTGCGCTAATGCTGCAACTGGATTTAAAATACCTGTCGATGTTTCATTGTACGTTACAAATACAGCTTTAATATTATTTAAAGGCTGTAAAAAGGCACGTAGCTCCTCTGCTGTGCAAGCTTGTCCCCATTCCTTTGCCAGCTTATGTACATGGAAGCCGTATTGCTCACAAATCGATACAAAATAATCACCAAATGCGCCAACCGTAATGACAACAACCTCTTCTCCAGCAGAAACCGTATTGACTGCCGCAGCTTCAAGGGCAGCTGTCCCACCTGATGGTAAAAGTAAGATGTCCTGTGTTGTGCCGAAAACGGGCTTTACAAGCTCAGTTGTTTCACGGTATAGCTCTACGAATTCTTGACTTCGATGACTAAAAATATCCTGATTCATCGCAAGCTGAACCTTTTTTGGAATAGGCGTTGGCCCTGGGTGTCTTAAAATATTTTCATACACAATCATCAATCCCCTTTACATAATAGAAATTCTAAATTTTCTAACTAAATAATAACATATTTATTGACCATGCTAGACGCTTTTTTGAAAAACGATGGAAAACCCTGTCATACGAATGATAAAATCTCTTAAAAAGGGGGGATTATATGCAAACAAAAATGCGTTATCCATTTATTTATTTTTTACAACAGCCAAATCATGTGATGGTTTATAAAATTCAGACATTGAAGCATATAACATTAGCGGATATTACGGAAAAGGGTGAATGGCGGCAGTATATGCTTCAGCAGCATGAGCAGTTTGCAACGTTTAACCATGAACAAAGTAGCCCGTTGGAAGGATGGTCTATATGGGGCCCGCAAGATCAATTATATCAGCTTGTCGATTGCATTAATGATTACATACAGCAGCAATCCAGCATTCGAGGGAAGCTCTAAATCGCATAGAAAAGCCTCTTTAGCTTTTTGGCATAAAGAGGCTTTTCCTTAGAGAAGTTATACAACAAATGGTCTATTCATACGCATTAAGCCGTAAATCATAAAGAATAATCCACCTGTGATCAGCGTTAAAATAATGTATAGGACTGCTTTGCCCGTTTCTCCAGACCAACGATAAAATAGGCGATAGGTGAAATAGAGTGTGAAGCCGACAGCACCAATAGAAGCTATCCATCCTATAAATGGTATAAATGAAATGATCAACAGCCCAGCATAAATTAAGATATTTCTTTTAGCTGTTGCACGTACGGTTTCTTGATCGTATCCATCAGCTGTGAGCAAGAACAGGCTATAGACATTAATGATCGGAATCCAAGCGATGTAGGCAACATCTCCAAAGCCATTTGTTTTCGATGCCATAAAATAAATAAGTGCAGTAATCACATAAGCGATTAACCCTAGAACAAGGCTTACCAAAATAATTACAAGAAATAAACCTCCAAAAAATGCATCATAATCATTGTAATAATAAGAATCATAATTCATCCGTAAAACCTCCCTTCGAAAGTAAGTTCCCCTCCATCATAACAAGCTAAAACTATTAATGCTATTATAATTTATAAGTGATATTTATTGAAAATCACACATTTGTACTAGAATAAAGTTTGTTTTTAAATCATATATGATGATTTTTTGCGTAGTTGATACAAAAAAATGCAAAAAATATCCTTGGAAAATTTATTAAGCTAGTTTTAGAGAATCATTTTTGCTTCGTTTCTTACTACAAAGCACTACTAGCATATGTCTGAATTAGTTGAACATTCCCTTTTCCATGAAAAAAGCCACCTGATTGACAAGGTGGCTTGATGGATATTAGATAAATTTAGCAATATTGTTCAGCTCAATACGTGAGGAATTATAGGCTGGTGCTGCTGCTTTACCAATGGCAATTAAAATAACTGGGACAATATGATCGGCTAAGTCGAAATATTTCGCAAAGGCTTCTTTTGAAAAGCCTCCCATCGGTACTGTATCATAGCCCATATCTTTAGCCAACAGCATAATTTGCATAGAAATTAAGCCTGCATCGAATGTCACGATGTTTGTTAATGTTTCTTGTGGTAGCTGAGCATAGAGCTTATAGGAGTTGTTAATCATAAAATCTTTTGTTGCTTCATTAATATAGCCAAGCTCGAAATTTTTTGTATAAACAGCCTCTGCATTTTCGTACATCTTTGTATCACCTAGAACGGCAATAATGGCAGAGGCTGTTTCCACTTGCTCCTGATTATTGGCAATGGCGCGTAGCTCTTTTTTGACAGTATCATCTTGAATAACAAGGAAGCGCCATGGCTGTAAGTTACTAGAGGAGGGAGCGGACGTTGCTTCGATTAGCAGCTCTTCTAGTTGGTCTTGTGGAATTTTAAAGCTTGCGTCGTATTTACGAACAGATTTACGTTCATGCATCACTTTATGTAGATGGCTTTTTGTAATAGGCATTAGTGTGATCTCCTTTATGATAAAATGTGTTTTTACTATACGATAAATAAAGTTTTTTTCCAAGTAAATTGCTTGGGATAAAATTCGAGCGTGCGTTCGGAATATATGTTCCCTTTTGCATAAAAGTATGGTACAGTAAATAGGAGAAAAAGATTAGGAAAGAAGGAGTGGATGTAGATTATGCAAGGGAACACCCATATTGTTGGGGGCATTACAGCAGCACTTGCCTTTGCACAATATTCCAATGACAATCCACTTATATTAGTCGGGGCAGGTGCGATTGGTGCATTGCTTCCAGATATATGCCATAAAGGTAGCAAAATTGGTCGTAAATTTCCAATGCTATCGAAGTTTGTCAATACATTATTTGGGCATCGCTCTTTTACACATAGCTTACTATTTTTATTGTTAATGATGGTGGTCTTACATACATTTATCCCCTATAGAGCGATTTCAGTTGGGATCATCATAGGAATGGCGAGTCATATTTTACTCGATATGTGTACAAAGAAAGGGGTTAAATTATTTTTCCCTGCCTCCATAGCTGTGCGCTTTCCATTGACCACAAAAACAGGCAGTAAGGTTGAAAATGCTGTACTGATGCTGCTTGTGATATGCTCGATTTACTTTAGCTATCAATTAATAGCAGAATTTATTGCCTCTGCATAAAGAAAAGCCCTAGCTTTCATGTACTAGGGCTTTTATTAATTAATCAGCTTGTACTTCTTCGACGGTTTGTTCAACCTCTGCGCGTGTCATTTTCTCTCGACCTTCCTGCATTGCCTTTAATGTTTTATGAGCTAATGCCAATGGTAAGCGACAGAATAGTAAAATAGTACGTTTATTGATGTCTGCTATATAAAGGTCTGCCTTGGCAAGATTTTCTTCTGCATAGGCAAATAAATCCTCGCGTGTCCAGCCATCAGGAACAAAGCTTACACCACGCTCATCTAAATCCTCATGCTGGTTGCGTAAAATATTGACGGCTTGTAGTCCACGTCCATAGCCAATTGCTAATTCGCGATCTGTTTGCACATCTGCTCCCCATGCCCAAAGCTCTGATAACATTGTTCCGACAAGCCCTGCGACATAGTATGTATACTCGTCTAAATCTTCACGTGTACGCACCTGCCAATTTGCCTTCGCCCACTTTGCCATACCAAAAGCCATTTCACTTGTAGAAGCCTGTACAATAGGTCGTGATGCATCAGGACAAAATGCTAGCCAATCAGCGAGGCGAAGTGATACTTCAGGTAATTGATCTGCATAAGGTGCGAGTAATGCCTGATAGGCTTCTTCATTAAATGTGTCCTTTAATAACTCACTCGTTGCTGACAATAACTCAAATTTTACATCATTTGTAAGCTTTTCATGGTCTTCAATTTCATCAATCGCACGCATGGCTAAATAAGCGGCTGCTACGGATAGCTTTAAATCATTTTTTAAAAACGTAATTGGTATATAAAAAGTACGGCTTGTATCTTTTAATACTTGCATTGCTTCTTTGTAAAGTCTTTTTTGATCTTTCACTTGTATTCCTCCGTTCAAATGGTTCCACATCTATAGTATATCGTATCGTAAATAGAAAGAAAGATAAAACAGATTGTTCGTAAATAAGAAGATATTCTTTGAAAACGTTTACAAGTAGTGATATAGTTTAATAGTAAACTATTTAAAGCTATATATTTTAATGGAAAGGAAGTTTATAAAGATGGGACGTTTAGAGCATAAAATTGCAATGATTACAGGTGGCGCATCTGGTATGGGGGCGGCAATGGCAAAGCTGTTTGCTGAGGAAGGAGCAACGGTGATCGCAGCAGATATTAACGAGGAAAACCTAGCAAAAATTTCGGAGCTAGACAATGTGGAAGGAATAAAGCTAGATGTTTCCTCTGATGACAATTGGGCGGAGGTAATGGAAGCTATTATTGCTAAATATGGTCGACTAGATATTTTAATTAATAATGCTGGTATTTCCTCGGAAAAAGACCCAGAGCAAATTTCACAGGCTGATTGGACAATGATGCATAATATCAATGCATTCGGCCCATTCCTTGGGATTAAACATGCAGCTAAGTATATGAAGGAAGCAGGGAAGGGCTCCATTGTTAATACATCCTCTTATACAGCCATTATTGGTGCAGGCTTTAATGCCTATACCTCATCGAAAGGATCTTTACGTGCGATTGCGCGTGCAGCCGCAGCAGAGCTTGGTGCATACAATGTTCGAGTAAATACTGTATTTCCTGGTGTTATTGAAACACCTATGACCGCTCAATTATCAGAGGCAAAGGAAGCAATGGAGATGCTTGTCAAAGCTACACCAATGGGACGTCTTGGACAGCCTGAAGAGGTAGCAAAAGCCATTTTATTTTTAGCATCAGACGAAGCTTCCTATATTACAGGGAGCGAGCTTGTAATTGATGGTGGTTACTCTGCACGTTAATCCAAAAATCTGAAAACAAAGTGGAAATGCCTAATAAGCAGGTATTTTCACTTTTTTTATTTTTTTTAGTAGAATGATGATAAAGTTATAAAAAATCATGAAAATACAGTGATAAAATAGAAAAATTTTGCTATTTTTCGTGATTTTTTCATGAAAATTTATGAAGTTATTGCACAATTATTTCAACAGCGTTAAAGTTTAGAAAGGGCGAAAATAGCGGTACATTATTTAAGGGAACATTTAGCCTTTCGAGAACAAATAGAGAAGTCAAGATTTTTTCAGGTTTGCACAAATAGCGCTGCAATAAAATCTTTGACACCTAAGAGAGCATAGTTTTATGAATCATCGGCTACTAAGTACGATGGTATATGCAATAAAAGCAAAGGAGATTGGCATGCCAAAGGCTATAGGAATTGATGCAGGTGGCACATTGACAAAGGTTGCTTATTTAGACAAAAGCAATGAGCTTGTTTTAAAAACCTTTCCGTCGAATGATTTGCACACTGTAAAGGAATGGATTATAAATCATCCAGGTATTGAGGATATTGGTGTGACGGGGGGACGTACAGAACAATTACTTGATGTCATTAAAACAATGAAATCGATTCATTATATAGTGGAATTTGAAGCAACATTGAAAGGTGTCCGATTTTTACTCAATAAAGAAGGCTACTTTTTTGAGCGTAGTATTATTACAAATATTGGGACAGGTACTTCCATTCACTATATGGAAGGCAATACACATATACGTGTTGGCGGGACAGGCATTGGCGGCGGGACATTAATTGGATTGTCAGCGCTTACAACGGGCATTACAGATTATAATGAAATACGGGAATTAGCGGTAGGTGGCAACCGTGAGGGCATTGATTTATTGGTAAAGGATATTTATCAAGGCATGGACACACCGATTGATGGCCATTTAACAGCTAGTAATTTTGGGAAAGTAGGCATTACTAAGTCAACTGAGCACCAAGCACAGGATATTATTGCGACTGTCCAAGGGCTTGTAGGCGAGGTGATTACAACATTAAGTATTCAATATGCAGAGGAAAAACATACGCAGCATATTGTGTATATTGGCTCAACGTTAAGCAATAATGAGCATCTTTCGCGTGTAATTGCAAATTATACACGCACAAAAAAACATACACCTGTTTTTATTAATGACCATGGCTTTTCAGGCGCTGTTGGGGCATTGCTTAATATTACAGAATATACACCTGTCTAGGGACAGAAACGAATGTACATGGCTAAGATCAATTAGTAATGTACATTTTTTTATTTTGGTTCAGTGGGTGTCCAAACGCTCACTGAACAAAGATAAAAGCTCCGGCGGATGTACGCTGGGACGTAATTGGTTACATAAAACGCCGCTATTTGAGCACATTACAAGTAGGAGGTGAAGTGACGTGGGCAAACGCAATAATCGCAATAATAATAAAACGATGAATGTTAGAACGCATAATCCTTTTGGAACCTACAAAAGCAAAGACCTCGATCGTAGTAATAGCAATAATAATAACCCGAACGATAACTTAAATGAGGAGTTTGGCGCTGAATTTGATGCAAAGGCAAAAAATAAAAACAATAAAACAAACCATGATAAAAATCAGCAATCCAATAAAACAAAGTAAGGAAGTGATTTGTGATGGCAAAAAAGAGTAAAACAAGCTTTAAAAAGAAGAAGCAGGAAAAGCCGCACAATAAAAATGATCGTGAGGAATACTCAGCAGAGTTTAACCAAGTGATTCATAATAATCCTCAGCAGCCAAAGCAATCATAAAAATACAGCTCCTTTAGTAGTATGCTTTAGGAGCATGTCTGTTATACGAGGGGATTCCGCTATGAAAAAACTTTCTTTTATGCTGACGCTTTTTTTGGTTGGTTATACAGCACCTTTACCTATCGTCAATGCGCAACAGGAAGCACCAGCTTATGCCAAATGGGGGCAATTGGCTGTCAAGGAGGTAAAGGCAAAATATCCTCAAGCGAAGATTGTGGATTATTTGCATGAGGGTAAAGAAGTTCATGGAGAATCAACGATTGAAAAGTTTAAGCTTTGGCTAACGCAGGGTGATAAGGAATTCGGTGTATATGTTCGAATTAGCTATATCACTGCAACAGGGGAGCTTATTCATATTGCATTGCATGAAAATAATGAGGATGCCTAGAAATGATGGCATCCTCATTTATCCTGTATTAACAGGCTGTAAGACCCCCATTTCAAGACATCAGATACTTAAGTGGGGGATCAACAGCCTGTAAAAATCCGATTGGACGTTTTACTTTATTGGTTAACCCTCTAATTTATCAATAAATTCACGCATTAAGTCTGGTAAATCAGGCCATGCATGTCCACTTACTAAATTACCATCTGTATGGAGATTAGCATCAATATAAGTGCCTCCTGCTACTTGCACCTCTGGCTTGCAGGCAATATAGGCTGTTAGCTCACGTCCCTTTAATACTTCAGGAATCGTTGCAAAAATTTGCGCCGCGTGGCAAACAGCAGCAATTGGTTTCTTAGCTTCAAAGAAATGGCTAACAAGCGCTGGTACATGCTCATTTAAACGAATATACTCTGGCGCACGACCACCAGGAATAATTAGTCCATCAAATTGAGCTGGATCAACATCTGCAAATGCGGCATGTGCCTCTAGCCCATAGGCAGGACGCTCGATATATGTATCGACGCCATCTACAAAATCATGTAAAACCGTTTGTAATTTCTTTGCGGACGGAGCTGCAATGGTCACATCATAGCCTGCCTCTAAACAGCGATAATACGGATAATAAATTTCTAAAGCCTCTACTGCATCCCCTGCTAAAATTAATACCTTTTTGCCCATGATTTCATCTCCCTTATATTGTGAGTCTAACTGCTAAATTCGACATAGCTTAAAAATCTCCTTCCCAATAAAGAAACCTTTACAAAGAAAAAAAGGAGGCGTATAGTATTTATTTAGCTAGTTAAATAATTGTAGGAGGCTACTAGATGAATCCAATATTCCATGCTTTATTTCAAAAAAGCCGCTATTTAACAAATTGCTTAAATGAAGTGTTAAAGCAGCATGAGTTATATAGCTCGCAATGGGCGATTTTATATTGTTTACATAAAAACGGATCCATGACCTTAACCCAAATTTGGAAATACTTAAATGTGGAGGCGCCGAGTATTACAAGAGCGATTACACGACTTGAAACATTGGGCTGGGTTGAACGCTTAGATGGTGAGGATAAGCGTGAAAAAATTGTTACCTTATCCGCACAGGCTGAGGAGCGTTTACCAGCCATTCAGGAAACGATTTTAGCATTTGAGGAAGAAATGGTTGGCTCCCTTACTGTTGAGGAGCAGCAGCAATTTATAGGGCTATTGGAAAAAATGAAAGGTTGATTGACATGCAGCAAGAAGAGCATACACAAATATGGACAAAGCGTTTTATAAGCCTGTTTTTAACGAATATGTCAGTGTTTTTTGTTTTTTACGGGCTTGTTACCACTTTGCCGCTTTATGCCATTGGGGAACTACATCAAACGGATAAGGAGGCGGGTCTATTATTATCCGGCTTTTTACTATCCGCTATTATTGTACGTCCATTCTCAGGGAAGCTATTAGATGTTTTTGGTAAGAAAAAGCTATTACTAGTATCATTAATAGGCTATTTTATTTGTACAGTATTGTATTTAGTGATTCATCCGTTCGGGCTTTTACTTGGGCTTCGATTTATTCAAGGAATTTTCTTTAGTATTATTACAACAGCAGCAGGCTCGCTAGCAGCAGATATTATTCCCGCTAAGCGCAAAGGGGCAGGCTTAGGCTATTTCACCATGTCCACGAATCTTGCCGTTGTCATCGGGCCATTTATCGGCTTATTATTAATTCAATATAGTAGCTTTAACGTATTATTTATTGTGATGAGCATTTGTATATTGGCAGGAGGCTTTTGTGCATTAACGGTAAATACAGATGATTTACCAAAGCCTGCCTCAAAAGGAGCATTAATCTTTAAATTTAATGATTTATTTGAGCGCAAAGCATTGCCAATTGCCGCCATTGCGAGCCTTGTATCGTTTGCCTATGCAAGCGTCCTATCATTTTTATCAATTTATGCACAGCAAAAGGGCTTAATGGCTATTGCCAGCCTTTTTTATGCGGTGTTTGCAGCAGCAATGCTTATTACGCGACCTTATACAGGCAAGCTTTATGATACAAAGGGGCCGCACTATGTGATTTTGCCCGGTTTGATATCCTTTGCCATTGGACTTGTTATGCTGGCATTTGTAGAAGGGGCAGTGCTTTTTTTAAGTGCCGCCATTTTTGTGGGCTTTGGCTATGGAGCCGTAACAACAAGCTTCCAAGCATTAGCTATTCAATCAACAACCATTCAACGTAGTGGCTATGCAACTGCTACATACTTTACGATGTTCGATCTTGGCATTGCACTGGGCTCCTATATTTTAGGCATGGTGGCTGTACAGGCAGGCTATGCTGTTGTTTATGGAACAGCGGCAATGGTCCTTGGTGTTGTGTTGATAATTTATCTACTACGTCTTGCAAAACAGAGAGCTCATCCATAAAGTACAAGGCATTGAGCATATTAACGCTTAATGCCTTGTACTTTATCCTTCAATAACCATTTAGGAACGATTTTAATATAAATAAGCTCTCCAATTAGCTCCATAATCGTTTGCGTAACAATAACCGCTGCTGCCAATGTCGCCCATGATGCTGGTAAAGCTAATGCTAGTGGAAGAACTACGAGCGAGTTTCTTGTACTCATACTAAAAATTAATGCTCGTCCTGCACCTTGCTCCAACTGAAAAATTACTGCAAGAGAACGGGCGGTAATAGGTGTAATGATTAAATAAGCAACATAAATAGGGATGACGCGGACAATAACCTCAAAATCATTGTAGACTTTGCCAATTTGTGAGGCGACCACCACCATTAAAACAAACGCCATAAATGGTACGGGCAGCCATGCTGTTAGCGCTAACACTTTTTCGCCAAGCCTATTTTTATGAGCCGATAATTGTGTCATAATGGCGATCAGCAAAGGAACAATAATTAGTAATAAAAACGCTTCTAAAAATGGCGCTATTTGTACAATGCCTACCATTTCCTTACCGATAAATAGCCATAGATACAATGGTAGTAAGAGCATTTGGACAACAAATAAAATAGGGGTAGCGGCTAGCATTAGTTGCGCATTGCCCTTACCAAGCTGTGTAAAGACAATAACATAATCAATACATGGTGTTAGCAATACTAAACAAATACCTAATAAAACAGGTGGAGATTGTGGAAGTAGCATTGTTAATAGCCAGAAAATAATAGGGATAATTAAAAAATTCCCGATTAATAATGCCGCAATAAATTTAAAGTTTGCTACTGCCTCACGTAGCTTTAAAAATGGAATCTGCGCAAACATTCCATACATAAGAATGGCGATTAGTGGTGAAATCGTCCAATCCAAGCTGCTGCCAAAATCCTCATGTAGAAGTCCTATCATTCCACCAAGTAGCAGGGCAATCCCATAGACCCAAATTTGTTGACTTTCTAACCATTCTCTTGTAAACATCCTAATTACCATTCCTTTTACTTTTTAAGACGTAATGCTAATAGCTTCATAATAACGATCTTTTAATTTTAAATGTACTTTAACTATTATACTATAATGAACAATAACTATAGCTGAAGGGATTATTGCCAATAGTTATGCATAATTAGCACTCTTCGTCAAAATAGATATTGCCTTATTTATAAATTTCTCAGTGTGGCGACAGCCTTGATACAAGCCTACTAAAAAGGAGAGCAGCACAATAGCTACTCTCCATGCTCTTATTTAAGATTCTTTTGCAAAAATGCCTTTGTGCGGTCATTCTGTGGATTTGTAAAGAATTGATCGGGATGGTTAGTTTCGATAATTTCGCCACCATCCATAAAGACTACCTTGTTGGCAACTTCTCGTGCAAAGCCCATTTCATGCGTTACAACAATCATGGTCATATGATCTTCCGCTAGGCTTTTCATAACCTTTAAAACCTCTCCTGTTAGCTCAGGATCAAGGGCAGAGGTTGGCTCATCAAATAATAAAATTTGAGGATTCATCATTAACGCACGGGCAATAGCTACACGCTGCTTTTGACCGCCTGATAGATTGGCAGGGTATGCCTTTGCTTTATCAGCAAGCCCTGTTTTCTTTAATAAGTCATGGCAGCGAGCCGTAATGGCTTCTGTTGATTCTGTTTTTAATAGGCGAGGAGCCATCTCAAGGTTTTGCTGCACCGTTAAATGGGGAAACAGGTTAAAGTGTTGAAAGACCATACCCATTTTCGCTGTTAAAGCTTTGATGTCCTGTGGCTTTGCATAGCTACCTTCCTGCACCAGATAATCGCCATCCACTAAAATACTACCACCATCAATTTCTTCCAAATGAATTAAGCTTCGTAGCATTGTGCTTTTGCCTGACCCAGAGGGACCGATAACAGCAATGACATCATTTTTCTCTACTGTAAATGTAATTTGTTTAAGAACCTCTACCTTATCAAAGGCTTTCTTTAAGTTTGTTACCTCTATCAATGCCATATGTATCACCTCTATTCAAATTTAAAGCGTTTTTCCAGCCATTTAAAGAACACTGTTAGGACAAGTGTCATTAGTAAATAAATAGCTCCAGCAATAAAGAATGGCGTAATGGTAAAGTCACGATTAACGGCTGTTTGTGCAAAATGCAGCAGCTCTGGCACAGCGACCGCATAGAGTAGAGCCGTATCCTTAATTAATGTTACTGATTCATTTGATAATGCTGGCAATGCTACACGAAACATTTGTGGCAAAATAACGCGTGTTGTCGTTTGCCATTTTGATAAGCCAAGAACTTGGGCTGCCTCATACTGTCCTTTATCAATAGCAAGAAGCCCACCACGGAAAATTTCTGCAAAATAGGCAGCATAATTTAAAATAAAGCCAAGGCAAGCAGCCACAAAACGATCAAGCACTAAATATTCACCGACTACTGGCAGCATCGGTAAACCGAAGCAAATTAATAATAGTTGTAGTAATAGCGGTGTACCACGCATGATGTAAATATATGTATGTGCAAGCCAAGCAAGTGGTTTAATACGACTTTTTACTGCGAGTGTTAATAAAAAGCCGAATGGAATGGATACTAGAATCGCGATAATAAACAGTAATACAGTCATTTTCGCACCTTCTAGCATCGGCAATATCATAGTTTGCCAGTAATCCGCCATAACAAAGTCCCTCCAAAAAGAGTAAGAGCTTCACAAAGGAAACTCTTACTAAAATCCTATCATTATTTTAATACCTTATCTTCGCCAAACCATTTTGTAGAAATTTCAGCAGCCGTACCATCCTCATTCATTTTATCGAGTGCAGCTTGTAGTTTTTCTAATAATGCTTCATTGCCTGGCTTTACACCAATTCCGTATTGCTCAGGTGCAAGTGATTCTTCTAATAGCTTAAATGTATCAGGCTCCTGTGTCATATAATATTCTGCCACAACAGCGTCAATAATAACAGCATCTACACGGCCTGTTTTTAAATCAGATAAAGCTAGTACATTATCCGCAAACTCTGTAATGTTTTTCACTTCTTGATGAATAGGGTTGCTATTTAATGCGTTTGCCGCAGAGGATAGGGATTGAAGACCGATTTCTTTACCTGCTAAATCACTTAGCTGTGCAATCTCTGAATCCGCTTTTGTTACAACAACTTGTGCATTTTCAAGATATGGCTTCGTAAATAATACTTTTTCTTTACGCTCATCTGTAATTGTATAGCCATTCCAAATTAAATCAATACGTCCACTCAGCAGCTCTGCCTCTTTTGTTTTCCAATCAATTGGCTGGAATTCTACCTCTACGCCCATATGCTCTCCTGCTGCTCGTGCTAAATCAATATCAAAGCCAACAATGTCATTTTTTTCATCGCGGAAGCCCATTGGTGCAAATTTATCGTCAATACCAATAATAATTTTTTCGTTGTCAGCAGATGCTGCCGGCTTTTTTTCCGCCGAATCCTCTTTTGCTGTGCTGCATGCTGCTAACACAATTACTGCCATCAGCATCATACATAAAGTTACAATACGTTTCATCCTTTATTTCCCCCAATTATACTATTTCACTTTCGTTTGCTAAATCACTAATGTGTTAAAGGTATCACCATGCTACAACATTGTCAATATTGTTTGGTATTAATCAGAAAATAAAGCGTATTTTCCAGCATTTTTTGAAAAATAATATGGTGGGACAATAAATATAGTGGCAGGAGTGGGGTGAAAGAGGGACTGCTTAGCAAACAGTCCCCGTTAATGTCTGATTAATGTTGGTTATGAATGGCTTGGCGTGCTAAAGCATCTGCTGCTTTATTTTGTGCATCAGGTATCCATTTAATAAAAAATAACTCGAAGCTTGCTGCAAGCGCTAAAGCCTTTTCAAGATAAGGTTTAAATTCCTCGTTTTTCACATATTCTTTTTCCATAGAGGCAACAACAATTTTGGAATCAGAGCGTACAGATACAAATGTGGAGCCGAGCTTTTGTGCCTCTTCAAGACCACGGATTAAAGCTGTAAATTCAGCAATATGATTGTTTGTTTGCCCGATATACTCACTTATTTGTAGATGGTGACCTTCCCCTTTGATAAAAAGTCCAATACCACTAGGACCGGGGTTGCCTGCACTTGCCGCATCAATATATACTTCTAGCATATTATCCCTACTTTGCAATTTAACTTCCCTGTTATTGTACAACATGGTGATGGACATTGTTGAAAAAATAGACAAAATAGTTGCTTGTTTAAAATGAACGCTTCATAATAGAAAGAAGCGAATTTTGAGCATAACCTGAAAGGAGCGAGAGTTTCGTATGGATAAAGTGATGGTTATGAAGGATATTGACGAGCTGCATGACACGTATTGTGCAGATTGCCTCGTTATTCAGCAGTTGCGTAAAGAACGTGGGAAACCTGGAGCTCATCGCTTCTGCATTGAATCCTGTTCAGTTGGCGAAAAGCTACAGTTTTTAGGAGAAGAGCTTTTAAAAGTTTATAGCAAATAATCTCTCCCTTTATATAATGATGTTTAACGATGGAAAGAGGCTGGGACATAACTCATTTTATTGAGAAAAATCAAAAAATGAATGTTATTTTTGTGATTTATTAAAGTATATGTGTTCTAATAACGCAAAAAAATGTTAGACCAAACTTGTAAATGGTCTAACATTTTTTCTTCTATAGTGTTTATTTTTAATATATACATGCTTATGGAAAAATTTCTTTGTGTAGCATCAATAAATAGATGGTCTGCATGGAGGAGTTCATGATGCATCATTTCTTTTGTGATGAATAGAGATTTCCTACTAATGGTTAGATGAAAAATCAATAGCAGCCTCTAATTTTCCTACTAAATGGTCTTGGAAACAAGCGTTAACATTTCTACTTGTTCACGTTCATTTCACGCCAGCTCCAGTTGTACCCGGAAAAGCCAACTGAAGGGCATCAGGTAACTTAATGGAACTGCCATCAAGGATGCGTATACTTCTGAATCTGAATGTGCTGGCAATGGGTAACTTTGAGAACTCTTAGATGGATAGGTTCTCAAATAATCGAAGAAAAATCTGTTCCAAAAAGTTGACGGCATACTCATTAAACCGTTTATCAAGCGCTTGTTTGGACATGGAAAGATTCTGTTTGGTCAGCTTAGCACACAGATGAGTGAGAGAACACCTCGCAATCATGCCGGGCTGGTCGAAAAGCAGGGCAAGAAATGTGTTTACATTTAACTTGCGTTCCCTTTGAATAAAGTTGGTTTCTTTAGCAATGCGGGACAGTTCTTTTGGGCGACAGAAGGTCAAACAACTGCTTCATCTGAAAAACAGGATGTTTGTGCTTCATATGGTATCCCTCCTTACAATTGATGGTAATTACTTATACCATCAAATAGGGAAAAACAATCATTTGATTCTAAAATTCTCTTAAGTTGACATATATGGGGCGGCGACTCCCGCGGAAAGCGTCCGCCCGTAGTGGCAATCAACGGCTTTCCTTGATTTCATTGTAAAAGAAAAAAGACTGTAGGCAAACTCAAAATTCATTGAGTTTGTCTACAGTCTGAAGCTACCTTTGTGATAAAGGTAGCTTTTTTGAATGATGATTATTTTGTCGCAGCATAGCTACTTAAATCTTGGTAATACTTTGTAAGGGAGGAGGCAGAAATATCGAATGTTGCGGCAATTTCTTTTACCGTCATCGATAGCGATTCAAACAGCTCCTTTTCCTGACCATAGCGAATAGCGCCAGCAGCAATAGCAGCCTCTTTACGAGCAGAAGGTTGTCCCTCGATTAAATAATCCTCTAACAGCTCTAATATTGGCTCTGTTTCACGATTATTTTGCTCTAAAAAGTCCTTCACCTGTCTTAGCACATTGCTCTCAAAGTTTGTGAACTCCTCTCCCTTATAACCATTTGAAACAAGTAACTCCCAGAACATTAAATGCTCTTCTTTTAAGAATACATGAACCTTCTTGTTAGATGCCTCAAAGTTTTTCTTAAATTCCTCAAATACTTTTGCATGATCGTCTGGGAAGAAAATAAGCGTGGATACAGCTAAGTAATGTGTCGATTTGGCTGTCCCATCAGGTAAGATAAAGGCAAAGACCTGCATACCCTCTGGAATTGGCTTATTATTTTCACGACGAATATATAGCTCCTCATTTGTGAGCAAATGTGTAGCTTTAAAATATTTTTCCTCAACAGCAGACACCGTACCAATAAAAAGCGTTGGCTGTGACCATTCTTCTAGCACTTTGACAGTGGAAGGTCTGACCGCCTTTTTCTTTGTTTTCTTTAAATAGCCTTTCCAAATAGAGGGCTCTTGATGGAAGAAAAAGTCGTCTAGCGCAATGGCTTCAATTAGCTCACGCTGTAGAACGCTCTCTAATTTAGGCTGCCATGTGCCCACATGCTCGATATAAGCACGAACATCTTTACGCTCAGGATATTCTAGATAAAATGTTTGCAGCACACGCTCTAATTCTTCAACCTGTACAGCTTCTACTGTTACTTGTTGCTTGCCTTCACAACATTTTTTATATTTTTTGCCGCTACCGCATGGGCATGGATCATTACGTTTTACCATAATTAGAACACTTCCTTTGAAAATTGTTAATCAATGTATTGCTAAATAATTTGCGCACTATTAATAATAACGGTACTTTTGTATGAAGAAAAATGATTATCTATTTTGAAATATCTAAAAACATAGCGGGACGCCCTGATTCTAGTATATGTACGCATAGTGCTACTTAGAACTAAAAAAGAAAACGAGCTGCGCCATCAAGCACAGCACCGTTTTCAATTATTGGGCAGCTTCGATTTCAAGTGTTAAGCGTTCCAGCTCATCAATTAAATGACCAATATAGGCAATGGTAGCTTTTAATGGCTGATCCGTTGTAATATCCACGCCCGCCATTTGTGCTAATTCTACAGGCGATTTTGTGCCACCAGCCTGTAGCACGGCTAGCCATTCTTGCACGGCTACATCACCTTCTTGTAAAATACGCTGAGATACCTGTGTAGAAATGGTTAAGCCTGCGCTATATGTGTATGGATACAGCCCCATATAATAGTGCGGTTGACGCATCCATGTAAGCTCAGCACCCTCAGAAATATCGACTGCATCACCCCAAAAATCTTCAAGTACAGAACGTTTTAAGTGATTTAAGATAGTAGCATTGACAGCTTCACCAGCATCAATAAGCTCATATACTTTACGCTGATAAGCAGCCTCTAGTAAATGTGTAACAAAGTTATGATAATATGTTTTCGATACAATATTCGAAATCACCCAACGTTTAAAGCGTAGATCATCATGGTGTGTTAATAAATAATTAGCAAGCAGCATTTCATTCATTGTAGATGGCGCTTCAATAAAGTAGAGCGAAGGGCGACTATTGAAATAAGATTGATGCGCATGTGTATTCGCAAAATGCCCCGCATGGCCAAGCTCATGAACAAGTGTAAAGACTTCATTCATACGCTCATTCCATGACATTAAAATATAAGGGTGGCTACCATATGGACTTGAACAAAAGGCCCCCGTTGATTTCCCTTTGTTTGGTGCATAGTCAATCCAGCGTTCAGCAAAGGCTCTATCCATTAAATGACTATAGTCCTCTCCCATTACTGCTAATGACTTCTCAACGTACTCCTTCGCCTCAGCCATTGAGATTTGTGGGTCATAGTCGGGATCAAGCGCTATTTTTAAATCTGCAAAGGTCATTTGGTCAATGCCGTTTGCTTTTTGAATTAATTTGGCATAGCGACGCATATGTGGCGCAAGCTCTGTTGTAATTAAATCAATTTGACGATGATAAAGAGCAGCATCGACATCCTGATCTAATAGTAAATAATCAATGACAGACTTAAAGCCTCGTAAATCTGCCATTGTTTTTTCCTGCTGGATATGTGTGTTATAAACCTGTGCAGTTGTGTGCTGATAATCACGCAGCTTGCTTGAAAAGGCTGTAAATGCGGCACGACGTACATCTAGATCGGCTTCAAACTCCCAGTCATTTTCAAAAAGTACGAAGCTAAGCGGATGGTTTTCACCATTGACTACAAATTCCCCAAAGTCCATATCCACTAATTTTGTTGTGTTATAGATTTCGTATGGTGCGTCAAATGTTGAGCTAAAGGCAGCAAGCGCTTTTTCTACCTCAGGATGCAGTTGATAGGGCTTGTATTTTAAGAGCTCGGCAATATAGTGCTGATACAGCGGGTTGACTGCTGCGGCTTCCTGTAAAATGGCTTCATCTAAGGCAAGCAGCTCACTGCGAACAAAAGCGATTGCACTGCTAATTTTACCGATGGCTGAGCTATACTTAGCAGCACGCATTTGTGCTTTATCGTCTGTACGGTCTACTTGAAGATTTAAGCTAGCATATGTGCCGATAGGAACAATGCTTTTATAGAGTTCCTCAAAGGCTGTTAGTACATCAATTACTTGCTGTGCATTTGTAATTGTCCCTTGAAACTGTTGCCCAAATTGAAGTGCATCCTCTACAAGCTGCGCAAGCATTGGGTCAAAATCAGCATCGTTTTTTAGTAAGGCGGTTAAATCCCAAGTTTCTTCTACCGCAACATCTTTGCGTAATGGTAAAACATCCATTTTTGAACACCCCTTCATATGTAAGTGACTTTATTATAACGAAACTATTTCGGAAAGGGAAATAATTACGTAGAATAGTGGCAATATTCTTATATTGTAAAATAGATGTTTGAAATAGTGTCAGGTGGGAACAATAAGTACGTAGCCAGCTTGATATAAATGGCTAGAACATTTCATATATTGGAGGAGCTATACGTATGACACAAAATTTAAACAAACAATTAAATAAGTTAGTTGCCACATGGTCTGTGCTTTATACAAAGCTGCACAACTACCATTGGTATGTTACAGGACATGCGTTCTTTACACTCCATGCAAAATTTGAAGAGTTGTATAATGAAGCCACTTTAAATTTAGATGAGATTGCTGAGCGTATCTTATCAAAGGATGGCAAGCCTGTAGCGACATTAAAAGAGCATCTTGAGCTATCGTATGTAGAGGAAGCAACAGGAAATGAAACAACAGAGGAAATGGTTGCAACAACAATTGAGGACTTTGAAAAGGTTATGAAAGCCTTAAATTCAACAATGGAGCTTGCAGCAGAAGAAGGGGACGACCGTACAGAGGACTTACTAAATGCCATGTATCAATCACTTGAAAAACATACATGGATGCTAAAAGCCTTCCTTAGCAAGTAGCATATAATGGGCATTTGGAGCTTGCACGGTTCCAAATGCTTTTTTTGTAACAAATAGATAACAATCTGATAACAGTTTGTAAAAGCTGGTTTGGTTATAGGGTGGAAGGGTAATAAGCTAACTAAGCCATATAAATTAGGAGGAATTGAACATGATGCATGAACAAAACCCACAAATTGAAGTGGCTCATACAAAGGATGAAATGCTTCATATTTTAGAAAGCATGCGTTTAGAGGGCTATCATAAAGAGGATATTCATATTATTGCCAAGGATGCTGAGCAGCTAGAGGATGTTAAATGGGATGATGATGTGCAAACATATGAGGCTGGTAATTGGCGAGACCAATTTAAGTCATGGTTTACAGGCGATTCAGCGGTGGCAGAGGGCTTAAAGCGATTTCCGTTAACAGAAGCTCAAACAGCCTACTATGCACATCTTGTAGAGCAGGGCAGCATTATATTATTTGCTGAGCATGGGGACGATTCAGATCCACTAGAAACACAGCCAATTACGGCAGAGGAGCTCGATAAGCGTTTAGATGAGCAAAAGCGCTCAATTGAGGCAGAGCAGTATCGACGACTTTTATAAATAGTGAATAGACGAAAAGGGATAATTATGGTTCTTCACCAAAAGCCGTGGGTGACAAAATCAGTGACCTATTTCTAAACGTAAACGAAGAAATAAACGGTTTTCATTTCGATAGCCAAAACC